>NZ_JBFAQR010000003.1:0-249603 GCF_040678815.1 Kitasatospora sp. NPDC049285
CTTTTTTTTATTTATCCGCCTACCCCTTTTAATAACACTTTTTTTTTCTCATTCGTCCACTACCGCTCTCTATTCCGATGTGCGGGGAGACCGGTCTCCCCGCACCCCCGTCCGTCGTTCCTACGCCGTTCTCCTACAGCGGCGTGAACGTCACCGGCAGGGCCGCGAGGGCGCGGTGGAAGGGGCCCTGGCGCCACCGGACCTCGTCCGCGAGGCGCAGGTCCGTCAGCCGGCTGATCAGGTACTCGACGGCGGTGACGGCCATCAGGACGGCGGGCTGCCGCGCGGGGCAGCGGTGCGGGCCGGCGCCCCAGGCGAGGTGGGCGTACGAGCCGCCGAGCGACTCGCTCTCGGCGGGCGGCAGGGCGGCCTGCGCGTTGGCGGAGGCGTAGGAGATCAGCACCAGGTGGTCACGGGCGATCTCGGTGCCGTGGAAGACCAGGTCGCGCCGCGGGTAGTGGGGCGCGAAGTTGCTGATCGGCGGGTCCTCCCAGAGCACCTCGTTGACCGCGTCGTGCGCGGTCATGGCGCCGCTGTGCAGCGAGCCGGCGTAGCGGTCGTCGGAGAGCATCCGCAGCAGCGCGTTGGCGGCCAGGTTGGCGGTGGGTTCGTGACCGGCCATCAGCGTGAGGGTGATGTGCCGCACCACCTCCTCGTCGGCCAGCCCGGCCGGGTGGGAGAGGAAGGCCGAGATCAGGTCGTGCCGCGGCTCGGTGCGCCGCTCGGCGACCAACCCCGTGATGACGGCGACCAGTTCGGCGTAGGCCGCGGCGGCGCCGGTCGCCGACTCGAAGGCCCGGGACATGCTCGCGCTGATCCGGTCGATGTCCTCGTCGGGGATGCCGTACCAGGAGGTCAGGATGAGCAGCGGCAGCCGGTAGGCGTACTGGGCGAGCAGGTCGGCCTTCCCGGTGCCGGCGAACTCGGCGATCAGCTGTTCGGCGACGGCGGTGGTGTCGCGCTGCAGCAGGTGGGGTTCGAGCATGCCGACGCTGTCGGTGATCACCTGCCGGTAGCGGGCGTGGGTGTCGCCGTCGGAGAACAGCGCGGTGGGCCGCCAGCCGAGCATCGGCAGGACCGGGGAGTCGACGGGCTGGTGGGCCTGCCAGGGGCGGGGGTCGCGGGTCCAGGTGTCGGTGTCGCGGAGGATCTCCAGCGCGACGTGGTAGTCGGTGACCAGCCAGGCGTCGACGCCGGGCGCGAGCTCGACCGGGGCGAGCGGGCCGCGGTCGCGCAGCCGGGCGTAGTGGCCGTGCGGGTCGGCGGCGAAGGCGGGGCCGTAGAGGGCGGTACGGGTCACGGGGCGGTCTCCTGCGGGAGGCGGTCCAGGACGTGCTCGGTGAGGGCGATCAACGCGTCGAGGCAGCCGTCGCGCACCCGGGCGTCGCACTCGATCAGCGGGGTGGTGGGTGCCAGGTCGAGTGCGGCGCGGAGCTTGTCGAGGTCGATCGGCGGGGCGTCGGGGAAGCGGTTGACGGCCACCGCGTAGGGCAGGCCGGCCTCCTCGATCAGGTCCATCGAGTCGAAGGAGTCGGCGAGCCGACGGGTGTCGATCAGGATCAGCGCGCCGAGCGCGCCGCGGGCGAGGTCCTCCCACAGCGGCAGGAAGCGGCGCTGGCCGGGGGTGCCGAACAGGTAGAGGACCAGGTCGCCGCCGGGCAGGGTGAGCCGGCCGAAGTCGACGGCGACGGTGGTGGAGGTCTTGCCGGGGATCGCGGTGGTGTCGTCCACCGGGATGCCCGGGGCGGTCATGGTCTCCTCGGTGTGCAGCGTCGGGATCTCCGACAGCGCGCGCACGAAGGTGGTCTTGCCCACCCCGAACGGCCCGGTGACCATGAGCTTCATCAGGATCGGGTCGGTGGCGGGGAGGTAGGCGGGAGCGCCCGCCGCCGCGTCACCTGAGGGCGCGTCACTTGAGCGCACGGAGTCCACTGAGGAGCCTTTCGGCGAGGTCCCGGCTGACCGGCTGGGCGGAGGGGATCGGCGCGCGCACGCGCAGGGCGCCGCGTTCGGCCAGGTCGGCGGCGATGAAGACGGTGGCGCTGACCGGCAGCCGCAGGTGGGCGGCGGCCTCGGCGACGGTCAGCGCGCCGGGGCGGACCAGCTCCCATAACTGGCGGTGTTCGCCGCCCAGTCCGGCCGGCAGGTCGGCGGCGGCGTGCAGCACGCTGAGCCGGTCCAGGCCGTGCCCGGCGGCGGCCTGGCGGCCCTGGGTGGCGAGGTAGGCCGGGACGAGCCGGCGGCGGGGTTCGGCGGTCATGTCCCGCTCGCCTCCCGGGCGGGGCTGGCGAGCGCGCGGGCCAGCGCGGCGACCTGGACCTGCATCTGGTAGGCGATGGTGCCGAGGTCGGCGCCGGGGACGGCGAAGACCGCGAGCGAGGAGTTGGCGCCGGCCGGGGTGACCACCGCGAAGCCGAGGTCCGACTCGACCACGGTCTGGGTGAGCGAGACCTGCTCGGCGGAGGTGAACGCGGCGGTGAAGGCGCGGGCCGCGGCGTGCAGCGAGGCGGTCATCGCGGCGACCCGGTCGGCACTGTCCCGGCCGAGGTCGGCGGAGTGTCCGGTGACCAGCCCGTCGCCGGTGGCGATCACGGCGTTCTGCACGCCGGGCAGGTCGAGCAGCGGGGTCAGCACCCAGGACAGGTCCTCGGTGTGGCGGCGGAGCTGGGCGGTCACGGGGTTTCGACTCCTTCGGAAGCGGGGGCGTCGGCGGGCCGTACGGCGTCCCGCCCGGCGGCGGTGCCGGACTGCAGGGCGGACCAGTCGGCGCGCGCCCGGTCGGGGGTGCGCGGCGCCGGGATCGGGTCGGCGGGCGGCGCGTCCTGGCCGGCGGCGCGCGGGCTGCGGCGCTTGCGGGTGGGCAGCGCGTCGCCGGCGTCGAACACCGGGGTGGTCTGGGTGATCGGCCGGGGGGCGAGCGCGGACAGCGGCTCGGCCCGGTCGGCGACGGTGAGCAGGTCGGCGGGCAGCCGCAGGATCGCCCGCACGCCGCCGTACGGGGACGGCTCCACCCGGCAGCCGAAGCCGAACTGACGGCACAGCAGGCCGATCACCGCGAAGCCGGCCTGCGGCGGGTCGCCGAGTTCGGTGAGCAGCACCTCGGCCTGGCCGTCGAGCAGCTCGCCGGCCCGTTCCAGCTGGTCGCGCTCCATGCCGACGCCCATGTCGTCGACCACCACCAGGGCGCCGGAGCTGCCCTGCTCGATGGAGACCACCACCCGGGTCTCGGGGTGGGAGTAGGCGGTGGCGTTGCCGAGGATCTCGGCGAGCGCGATGGCGACCGGCTCGGCGGCCCGGGCGGCCACCGCCAGGCGGGGCTCGCGCAGGTGGTTGGTGATCTCCACCCGGGCGTAGCCGGCCACCCGGGACTGCGCGCCGACGCAGAGTTCGGCCAGCGGCGAGTCCTCCCGGGTCATGCCCGGCCAGGCGCCGGAGAGCACCGCCAGCGACTGGACCCGGCGCAGCGTCAGTTCGTTGCGGAAGTCCAGGGCGAGCAGCCGGGGGTCGTCGACGCTGTTCTGGATCTCCTCCAGCAGCGAGCGGACCTGGATCAGCAGCGCCTGGATCTTGGACGCGGCGCCGCGCAGCGCGGCCCGGGCGGCGGCGTCGGTGCGTTCGCGTTCGGCGAGCTGGGCGCGGACGGCGGCGGCCAGCGCGGCGTCCAGGGCGCGGTGCAGCGCCTCGCTGCCCGGGACGGTCTCCAGGGGGCCGGGGACGGGCGTGCGGGGGTGGGTGAGCGCGGTCGCGGCGGCGGGCAGCCGCTGCTGCGCCAGGTGTTCGAGTTCGCGGACGGCGGCGGCGTACCGGCCGTCGGCGGCGGTGAGCCGGGCCTCGGTGGTGCGCCCGTGCGCCTCGGCGCTGCGGGTGCGCTGCTCGGCCGCCTCGGCGCGGGCGCGGGCGGTGCCGGCGGCGTCCTCGGCGGTCCGGGTGCGCTGTTCGGCGGCCCGGGCGGTGCGGGCGGCGCGGCGCGCGGACCACAGCAGGGGGCCGGCGGCCAGGGCGGCACCGGCCAGCAGGGCGAGCACGATCTCGGCCATGGGGTCCTCGGGTGTCGTCGTCGCGGGGGGATTCGGACGGTGCGTGGGTTCAGGCGGTGCGTGGCGCTACGGGGTTGCGGCGGTACGGGGTTGCGGCGGTACGGGCGGTGCGCGGGGTCAGACGGTGGCGTCGGCGGCGTCGCCGGTGCGCTGCCGGGCCAGCTGGGCCATCCGGCCGACCACCTCGAGCATGGCCGGCGGCCGGCTGCCGTCCAGGTGCCGGTACTCGGTGCCGACGGTGACCAGCAGCCGCTCGGGCAGGCCGAGTTCGGGGTACCGGCGCTCGTCGATCAGCTGCCGGGCGGCGTCCGCGAGCGGCACCCCGGCGGCGTGCAGGGCGTGCGCGCGGTCGCGGACGTAGCCGAGGTAGTCGGCGTGCGCGGCGAGGTCGGCGCGGCCGAGCAGCGGGCCGTGGCCGGGGACGATGGTCTCGGCGCCGGTGTCCAGGACCCGGCGGACCGCGGCGATGACGTTCTCCAGCGGGCCGGCCCAGTGCACGGGGTGGTCGCCGGGCTGCTCGGCGGTGGAGCCGAAGACGATGTCGCCGGTGAAGACGGTGCTCCGGGTCGGCAGGTGGACGATCAGGTCGCCGCTGGTGTGGGCCGGCGGGAGGCTGCTGAGCTGGACCGGCAGGTCGCCGACGCGCAGTTCGAGTTCGCCGGTGAAGACGGTGTCGGGGTTCACCGGCGGGGTGTCGGCCCAGTCGAAGCAGCCGAAGTGCTCGCGCAGGTAGGAGCCGGTGTCGCTGTCCGGGTCGAGGCTCTGCAGCAGGCCGTGCTGCTGCTCCGGGGTGGGCTCGTAGGCGATGTGGTGCAGCGCCTCGTGGGTGGCGATGATCTCGGCGTCGGGCAGCACGCCCGCGCCCCACATGTGGTCGCCGTTGGCGTGGGTGACCACGATCCGGTCGACGTCGGTGCCCTCGGCGAGGACGGCGCGGCTGCGTTCCAGGAAGGCGGCGGCCAGCGTGCGGTCGTAGGGGGTGTCGATCCACAGGGCCGCCCGCCCGGTGGCGACCAGGCCGCAGTTGGCCAGGCCCCATCCGCGCTGCTGCGGCTGCCAGGCGTACACGCCGTCGGCTATCGAATGGAAGTTCGCGCGCCAGGTCGTCATGGCAGGGGATTATGCCTAACTCGCCGTCACCGTCCGACTCCAGGGCCGGTTTTGGCCACCGGATGTGAACTCGTACAACATTGAACTATATCGGCTATACTGGCGTCATGGACACCCAACCGACCGAAGCGCCGGCGGTCTCCCCCTCGCTGACCGAGGAGGCGCAGACCCCGTGGCTCGACGCCCGCGAGCAGCGGTACTGGCGCGCCCACCTGGAGGTCGGCAAGCTGCTCGAGTACCAGCTGAGCCGCGAGCTCCAGGCCCACAACCTCGCCATCAACGACTACGAGATCCTGGTGGTGCTCTCCGAGTCGCCGGAGCGCCGGATGCGGATGACCGACCTGGCCACCGCCACCCTGCAGTCCAAGAGCCGGCTCTCGCACCAGATCACCCGGATGGAGAGCGCCGGCCTGGTGCTCCGCCAGGAGTGCCCCGGCGACCGCCGCGGACTCTACGCACATCTGACCGAGAACGGCTGGCAGACCCTCCGCAAGGTCGCCCCCGACCACGTCCGCAGCGTCCGCGAGCACTTCATCGACCGCTTCACCCCGGAGCAGCTGGACGCGATGTACGCGGCGCTGGCCCCGATCGCCGACCACCTCCGAGGGCTGCGCGGCCGCGGGTAGCGCCGCCCCGCCAGGGGCTCGGGGAACTGCGCGAGCAACCATGCACCCTCAGCCGGGTCGCGTCCACGTGCAACTGGCCCTCCTCGGCGCGATCCTGCTGACGGGTGCCCTTCCGCTTCTCTCAGTTCCCCGAGCCCCTGGTGGTTGATCTCTCAGCCGGTCAGTTCGGCGATGAGCTCGTCCGCCGCCGCGTAGGGATCCATCTCGCCGGCCGCGACGCGGGTCGCCAGCGCGTCCAGGTGCCGGTCGCCGCGCAGGTCGCCGATCCGGGCGCGCAGCGCGGCCAGGGTGATCGCCTCGACCTCCTCGGCGGCGCGGCGGCGGCGCCGGGCCGCGAGTTCGCCGCTCTCGCCCAGCCAGGCGCGGTGCTTCTCCAGCGCCTCGACCAGCTCGTCCACGCCCTCGCCGCGGGCCGCCACCGTCTTGACGATCGGCGGCCGCCAGTCCCCCGCCTGCCGGGACTCGCCGAGGCCGAGCATGTGGTTGAGCTCCCGGGCGGTGGCGTCCGCACCGTCCCGGTCGGCCTTGTTGACCACGAACACGTCGCCGATCTCCAGGATGCCCGCCTTGGCGGCCTGGATGCCGTCGCCCATGCCGGGCGCGAGCAGCACCACCGAGGTGTCGGCCTGCGCGGCGATCTCCACCTCGGACTGGCCGACGCCGACGGTCTCCACCAGGATCACGTCGCAGCCCGCCCCGTCCAGCACCCGCAGCGCCTGCGGGGCGGCCCAGGACAGGCCGCCCAGGTGGCCGCGGGTGGCCATCGAGCGGATGAACACCTCCGGGTCGGTGGCGTGCTCCTGCATCCGCACCCGGTCGCCGAGCAGCGCCCCGCCGGAGAACGGCGAGGACGGGTCGACGGCGAGGACGCCGACCCGCTTGCCGAGCTTGCGGTAGGCGCTCACCAGCGCCGAGGTGGAGGTGGACTTGCCGACGCCCGGCGAGCCGGTCAGGCCCACCGTGTAGGCCCGGCCGCTGTACGGCGCGAGCGCGGCCATCACCTGGCGCAGCTCCGGCGCGGCGTTCTCCACCAGCGTGATCAGCCGGGCCACCGCCCGCGGACGGCCCTGCCGGGCCTGCTCGACCAGCGTCGCCACATCGGCCATCGGGGTTTGCTCCTCGCAGCAGAAAGACGGACACCCCGCGGGGCCGCGACCGGCGGCCCCACGGGGTTCTTGCGGTTCGGTCAGCCCTGCGCGGGGACCTTGATGATCAGGGCGTCGCCCTGGCCGCCGCCGCCGCACAGCGCGGCCGCGCCGGTACCGCCGCCGCGGCGCTGCAGCTCCAGCGCCAGGTGCAGCACCACGCGGGCGCCGGACATCCCGATCGGGTGACCGAGCGCGATGGCGCCGCCGTTGACGTTGACGATCTCGTCGCTGACGCCGAGGTCCTTCATCGACTGGTGGGCGACCGCGGCGAAGGCCTCGTTGATCTCGATCAGGTCGAGGTCGGCGACCTCCAGGCCGGCCTTGGCGAGGGCGTGCTTGATCGCGTTGGACGGCTGCGACTGGAGCGAGTTGTCCGGGCCCGCGACGTTGCCGTGGGCGCCGATCTCGGCGATCCAGGTCAGGCCCAGCTCCTCGGCCTTGGCCTTGCTCATCACGACCACCGCGGCGGCGCCGTCGGAGATCTGCGAGGAGGTGCCGGCCGTGATGGTGCCGTCCTTGGTGAAGGCCGGGCGCAGCTTGGCCAGGCCCTCGACGGTGGTGTCGGCGCGGATGCCCTCGTCCTGGCTGAACAGCACCGGCTCGCCCTTGCGCTGCGGGATCGCCACGGGCACGATCTCGGCCTCGAACACGCCGTCGGCCTGGGCCTTGGCGGCGCGCTGGTGGGAGGCGGCGGCGATGGCGTCCTGCACCTCGCGGCCGATGCCCAGGCGGGTGTTGTGCTTCTCGGTGGACTCGCCCATCGGGATGTTCTCGTAGGCGTCGGTGAGGCCGTCGTGGGCCATCGAGTCGAGCATCTCGATCGCGCCGTACTTGAAGCCCTCGCGGGACTTCGGCAGCAGGTGCGGGGCGTTGGTCATCGACTCCTGGCCGCCGGCCACCACGATGTCGAACTCGCCGGCGCGGATCAGCTGGTCGGCCAGTGCGATGGCGTCCAGGCCGGACAGGCAGACCTTGTTGATGGTGAGCGCCGGCACGTTCAGCGGGATGCCGGCCTTGACCGCGGCCTGCCGGGCCGGGATCTGGCCGGCGCCGGCCTGCAGCACCTGGCCCATGATCACGTACTGGACCTGCTCGCCGGTGACGCCGGCCCGCTCCAGCGCGGCCTTGATGGCGAAGCCGCCGAGCTCGGCGCCGGAGAAGCCCTTGAGCGAGCCGAGCAGCCGCCCCATCGGTGTACGGGCGCCTGCGACGATCACAGAAGTAGTCATGGGACGAGCCCCTTCGCGCGTCAGACCAGAGGGTGGGGATGCGGTCAATGTACTGATCGGTCACCTCTGCGTCACCGCCGCGAGGATGTGATCAGCGCTACTGGCACCCTCCAGTGAACACCGTGTCAGTTCCCGGCCTAGGCGGTGTGAGCAGACTCGCAAGGCCCGCACTGGCGCCGCACGAGGCGGATGCGCTGCACTGGGTGCCACTTCCCATCCGCTCCCGCCCTCGGAGGCCGTCGTGCTGACCCGCATCGACCACATCGGCATCGCCTGCTTCGACCTGGACAAGACGGTCGAGTTCTACCGCGCCACCTACGGCTTCGAGGTGTTCCACTCCGAGGTGAACGAGGAGCAGGGCGTCCGCGAGGCCATGCTGAAGATCAACGACACCGGCGACGGCGGCGCGTCCTACCTGCAGCTGCTGGAGCCGACCCGGGACGACTCCGCGGTCGCCAAGTGGCTGGCGAAGAACGGCGAGGGCGTGCACCACATCGCCTTCGGCACGGCGGACGTCGACGGGGACGCCGCGGCCATCCGCGCCAAGGGCGTGCGGGTGCTGTACGACGAGCCGCGGTTCGGCTCGATGGGTTCGCGGATCACGTTCCTGCACCCCAAGGACTGCGGCGGTGTACTGACCGAGCTGGTCACCAGCGCCGAGCAGCCCGAACACTGAACCCGGCGGTAACTTCCGAAAAGGTCCTCGCTCCCATTCCCCCGGGGGACTCGCCCACTACACTGCTCAGGTGCGCTGGTGCCTTCCGGCCCGCGCACCGCAGGGGAGTCCACGACGCGGGCACGGCCGACCGGTCGCCGTTCGGATCTGTCACCATTCTCCAGAGGCAAGAGTTCGCTCAGGAGTCCACCCGGACGGCGGAGCGGTATGCAAGGACCAACCGGTCCGCCCCGGCATCCCCGGGACGGAGCGGCCGGGTCGAGGACGCGACCAGGAGATGGATGGGACCGCGGAGTGCGGGGCTACGACCGCTACGAGGTTGAGGATCACCTCTCCAAGTTCGAGGCCGAGCTGGAGAAGGCCCGCAAGGAGCGGGACAAGACCATCGAGCACGCCGACGACCTCGCCTACCAGGTGGAGGTGCTGCGGGCCAAGCTGCACGAGGCCCGCCGGCAGCTCGCCCAGCCGCGTGCCTTCGACTCCGGCAGCGGTCAGGCCGAGCAGCTCCTGCGCAACGCCGAGATGCAGGCCGAGGCGCTGCGCGCGGACGCCGAGCGGCAGCTGCGCGAGTCCCAGGCGGCCACCCAGCGGATGCTGGCCGAGGCCGCCGAACGCACCGCCCAGCTCGAGGCCGAGTTCAACGCCCGGCGCCGCCAGCTGGAGGACGAGCTCTCCGAGTTCCGCGCCGCCGCCGAACGGCACGTCAACGAGAACGTCAGCTGGGCCGAGCAGACCCGGGCCGGCACCGAGCACGAGGCCCAGCGGCTGCTCCAGGAGGCCCGGGTCGAGGCCGAGCGGATGATAGCCGCGGCCCGCGCCGAGGCCGTCGCGCTGGCCGACCAGGCCCGCGCGCAGACCGCCGCCGACGTGGACGCCGCCCGCGGCGAGGCCCAGGCCGCCGCCGAGGCCGCCCTGATCCGCGCCCAGAACGACGCCGAACGGCTGCTGCGCGCCGCCTCCGAGCACGCCCAGCAGACCGGCGCCCAGGCCGAGGAGCAGCGCGCCGCCGCCGTCAGCGCCGCCCAGCTGCAGCTCGCCGAGGCGCACTCCGCCGCCGAGCAGAAGCTCGCCGCCGCCGAAGCCGAGATCACCGCCCTCAAGCGGCAGGCCCTCGCCGACCAGGAGCGCGCCGAGGCCGCCCTGGCCGGTGCCCAGGCCGAGATAGGGCGGCTGCGCGCCGAGGCCCTCGCGGAGGCCGAACGGGCCCGCGGCGAGGCCGCCCGGATGCGCGAGGACGCCGAGGCCGCCGCCCTCCGGCTGCAGTCCGAGGCCACCGCCGAGGCCGAGCGCACCGTCGCCGACGGCGCCGCCGCCAGCGAGCAGCGCTCGATGACCGCCAAGGCCGAGATCGCCAAGATGGTGGCCGCGGCCACCCGCGAGACCGAACTGATGCGCTCGGCCGCCGCCACCGTGCAGGCCGAGGCGGACGCCGCCCGGGCCGCCGCCGCCGAGGAGAGCGAGCGCCTGCGCGGCGCCGCCGAGTCGGTCGCCGCCCAGCTGCGGGCCGATGCCGAGGCGGAGATCGCCGAGCAGCGCGCCGCCGCCGAGCGGGAGGCCGCCGAACTGCGCGAGCGGGCCGCCGCCGACGCGGAGCGGCTGCGCACCGAGGCCGAGGAGTCCGGCCGGGCCGAGGGCGCCAAGGACGCGGCGCTGCGCCTGGCCCGGGCCGCCAAGCAGGCCGAGGAGGTGCTGACCCGGGCCGGGAACGACGCCGAGGCCACCCGCGGCGAGGCCGCCGCCGAGGCCGACCGGCTGGTCGAGCACGCCAGGACCGAGGCGCAGACCCTGCTGGAGCAGGCCCGGGAGGCCGTCGAGCAGGCGCAGAACGCCGCCATGGAGGACGCCGCCTCGATCCGCGAGCACCTGGAGCGGATGCAGGCGGAGGCCGCGCAGGCCCGCGAGCAGGCCGAGGAGCAGCGCTCCGCCGCCGAGGCGGAGGCCGAGCGGGTGCGCGCCGAGGCCCGCCGGCAGGCCGCGGTCCAGATCGAGGAGTCCGCCAAGCAGGCGGAGGAGCTGCTCACCACCGCCAAGGCCGACGCCGACGCGCTGCGCTCGGGCGCCGCCGAGGAGGTCGAGCGGCTGCGCGCCGAGGCCGGCGAGCAGGCCGCCGCCGTCCAGGGCCGGGCCGAGCAGACCCTGACCCGGGCCCGCGCCGAGGCCGAGAAGCTGACCGCCGCCGCCGAGCAGGCGCACCGGGACGCGCTGGCCGCCGCGAAGGCCGCCGCCGCGGAGAACCGGGCCGCCGCCGAACGCGAGACCGCCGAGCTGCGCCGGGAGGCGTCCGCCGCCGCGCAGGGCGTCCGGGACGAGGCCGCCGCCGCCGCGCAGGCGGTCGGCGAGGAGGCCGCCGCGGCGGGCGAGGCACTGCGTGCCGAGGCCCGCGCGTGGGCGGACGCGCACCGCGCGGAGGCCGAGGAAGCCGCCCGTACGGTCGCCGCCGAGGCCGAGCAGGCGGGTGCGGCGGTGCGCGAGCAGGCCGAGGCGGCCGCCGAGGCGCTGCGCGAGGAGGCCGCCGCCGCCCGCGAGACCGCCCGCGCCGACCTGGAGCGCGAGCAGGCGGAGACCGCCGAGAAGCTGGCCGAGGCCACCGCGATCCGGGAGTCCGCGGACGGCGACGCCGCCGCGGTCCGGGAGTCCGCCGAGCAGGACGCGGCCCGGCTGCGCGCCGACGCCGAGCAGCAGCTCGCCACGGCCGGCGAGGAGGCCGCCCGGCTGGGCGCCGAGGCCGCCGCCGACCGGGCCGAGGCGGCCCGACTGCGCGAGGACGCCGAGGCGTACGACGCCGAACTGCGGGCCACCGCCGAGCGGGAGACCGCCGAGCAGCGCGAGACGGCCGCCCGCGAGACCGCCGAACTGCGCGCCACCGCCGAGCGTGAGACCGCCGAACTGCGGTCCGCCGCAGCCGAGTTCGCCGATCAGCAGCGCGCCGAGGCGGAGGCCCGGGCGTCCGGGCTGGTGGCCGCCGCCGAGCAGGAGGCAGCGGAGGTGCGCCAGTCGGTGGCGGGCCTGCACGAGACCGCCTCCGCGCAGATCGCCGAACTGCGCGCCACCGCCGAGCGGGAGACCGCCGAGCTGCGCGCCGCCGCCGAGCGCGAGAGCACCGAACTGCGGTCCGCCGCAGCCGAGTTCGCCGAGCAGCAGCGCGCCGAGGCGGAGGCCGCGGCGCACCGCGCGGTGGCCGAGGCGGACGAGCGGGCGGCGGCCCTGCGCCAGGAGGCGGAGGAGTACGCGCTGGCCACCCGCACGCTGGCCGAGGAGTTCGACGCGGACGTCCGACGCCGCGCGGAGTCCTTCGACCGGGAGCTGCGCGAGGCCGCGGAGAGCTACGACAAGGCGACCCGCGAGCAGGCCAAGTCGGTGCTGGAGAAGGCGTTCGCGGATGCCGAGCAGCTGGCCGAGGAGGCGCAGGCCGAGGCGCTGGCGTCGACCACGGCGGCCGAGGAGCAGGTCGACGCGATGGTGTCGGCGGCCCGCAAGGAGGCCGAGCGGCTGGTCGCGGCGGCCGAGGCGCAGGGCAAGGCCGAGGTGGAGCGGGCCCGTTCCGACGCGGACGCGCTGCTGGTTGAGGCCCGCCGGGACTCCACGGCGATCCGCGACCGGGCCGAGGAGCTGCGCGAGCGCACCGATGCCGAGATCGAGGCGCTGCACGAGCGGGCCCGCAAGGAGAACGCGCAGGCGATGAAGTCCGCCGGCGAGCGGGTGGACGCGCTGGTGACGGCGGCTCAGGAGCAGCTGACCGAGGCCGAGGAGCAGGCGCAGGCGCAGGTCGCGGAGGCCGAGGAGCGCGCGGCGGAGCTGGTGAAGGCGGCCGAGCAGCGGGCGGCCGAGCTGACCTCGGAGGCTTCCGCGGAGGCCGGCCGGGTGCGGATCGCCGCGGTGCGCAAGGCGGAGGGGCTGCTGAAGGAGGCCGAGCACAAGCTGTCGGACTCCACGACCCGCGCCGAGGCGCTGATCATCAAGGCGGAGGCGAAGCTCAAGGCCGCCGAGATGGAGTCGGAGGAGAAGCTGGAGGCCGCCGCCGACGAGGCGTCAGGTCGGCTCAAGCGCGCCGACGAGGAGGCGGAGAAGCGGATCCGCCGCGCCGGTTCGGACGCCGAGGAGCAGCTGCGGCTGGCCACCGAGGAGGCCGAGCGGCTGCGCGCCGAGGCGAAGGCCGAGGCCAAGCGCGTGACCGACGAGGGCCAGCGGGAGTTGGACGAACTGGTCCGCCGCCGCAAGGACATCAACACCGAGATCTCTCGGGTCCAGGACGTGCTGTCGGCACTGGAGGCGTTCGAGGCGCCCGCGCCGTCGGCCCACACCAACGGGGGAAACAAGAAGGACGGAGCGCCCAAGGCTGGTGCCGGCGTGGGCGCGCCGCGATCGGGAGGCAATCGCTCCGGGGGCGCGCCACCCGATTGAGCGGACATTGTCCGCGAACCAACGGCGTTTCGTCGTTGACACTCCGGTACCGTGTCAGGATTCCCTCAACCATCTCAGCGGTTTGACGACAGGAAGCCCAGAAATCCCATGAGCGACAGTCACTCCCCGCACGGCTTCGACCTGGTACGCCGTGGGTACGAGCGCGCCCAGGTCGACGAGCGGATCGCCAAGCTGGTGGCCGACCGAGACAGCGCGCTCTCCCGGATCAGCGCCCTGGAGAAGCGCATCGAGGAGCTCCACCTCGAGACCCAGACCGCGCAGGCCGCGGTGACCGACGCGGAGCCCTCCTACGCCGGTCTCGGCGCGCGCGTCGAGAAGATCCTCCGGCTCGCCGAGGAGGAGGCGAAGGACCTGCGCGACGAGGCGCACCGCGCCGCCGAGCAGCACCGCGAGCTCGCCGAGGCCGCCGCGCAGCAGGTCCGCACCGAGGCCGAGAACTACGCCAAGGACCGCAAGGCCAAGGCGGAGGACGAGGGCCTGCGGATCGTCGACAAGGCGAAGTCGGACGCGGCGCAGCTGCGCGCCGAGGCCAACAAGGACGCGCAGAACAAGCGCGAGGAGGCGGACGCCCTCTTCGAGGAGACCCGCACCAAGGCCGCGCAGGCCGCGCTGGAGTTCGAGACCAACCTGGCCAAGCGTCGCGAGCAGTCCGAGCGCGACCTGGCGGCCCGTCAGGCCAAGGCGGAGAAGCGCCTCGCCGAGATCGAGCACCGCGCCGAGCAGCTCCGCCTGGAGGCGGAGAAGCTGCGCACCGACGCGGAGCGCCGCTCGCGGCAGACCATCGAGACCGCCCAGCGCCAGGCCGAGGACATCGTCGCCGACGCCAACGCCAAGGCCGACCGGGTCCGCAGCGAGTCGGAGCGCGAGCTGGCGGCGCTCACCAACCGCCGCGACTCGATCAACGCGCAGCTGACCAACGTCCGCGAGATGCTGGCCACCCTGACCGGTGCGGCCGTCGCCGCGGCCTCGCTGCCGACCGACGACGCGCTGGGCGTGCCGGCCCAGCAGTCCCGCTAAGCGGTCACCACGCCCGAAGGGGCCCGGAGCGCCTGCCGCTCGGGGCCCCTTCGGCGTTGCCGGGGGCGTTACTTGACGCGCTTGAGGAAGGCCCGTACGGCGGCGTTGAAGGTCTCCGGGGCCTCCAGCGAGGAGAGGTGGCCGACCGACGGAATGACCGTCAGTTCGGCGTCGCCGAGCGCCTGCGCCATCATCCGGGCCTCGCTGAGCGGGGTGAGGGTGTCGAGTTCGCCGACGATCACCGCGGCGGGCACCTCCAAGGCGGCCAGCACCTCCAGCGAGTCCGGCCGGGCGGCCATCGCGCGCTGCGCCCAGGCGACCGCGTGCGGGTCCGCTTCGGCGATCATCTGCCTTACGGTGTCGGTGAGTTCTGGGTCGGTGCCGGGGGCGAGCAGGTTCTCCGCCATCCGCTCCTCGGCGAGCAGCTCGACGTTTCCGCGCTCCACCACGGCGGCGGCGATCCGCTCCCGGTTGGCGCGGGCGGCGTCGGTGTCGGCGGTGGCCTTGGTGTCGGCGAGGACCAGTCCGGCGAGCCGCTCGGGGTGGCGGCGGGCGAAGGCCATCGCGACGTAGCCGCCCATCGACAACCCGCCGACCACGGCTTGCGCGACCCCGAGGCCGTCCAGCAGCCCGGCCAGGTCGTCGGCGACGGTGTCCAGCGAGGGCGGCTGTGCGGCGTCCGCGAGCGGGGCGGCGCCGAAGCCGCGCTGATCCGGTGCGATGACCCGGGCGTCGTCACCGGCCGGACCGGGTACGCGTTCCAGTTGGGCGTCCCACATCCGCGCGGAGAACGGGAAGGCGTGCAGCAGGACGAGCGGGGTGCCGGTGCCGTGCTCGCGGACGGCCGGCGCGCTGGGGGAGGTCATGGCTCCACCGTAGGGCCCGACTGCCACGCCCCGGAGCCGGGTGATCCGATTTGTCCGGTTTTTGCCCTAACCTGGCGGCAGACCAAGGAGTGGCAAATGATCGAGTTGCAGCACCTGACGAAACGTTATGGCGACAAGCTGGCCGTCGATGATCTGAGCTTCCGGATCCCCGAAGGAGTGGTCACCGGATTCCTCGGTCCGAACGGCGCGGGCAAGTCCACCACCATGCGGATGATCCTCGGCCTGGACCGCCCGACCGGCGGCCGGGTGACCATCGACGGCAGGCACTACGGCCAACTCCAGGAGCCACTGCGGAAGATCGGTGCCCTGCTGGAGGCGAAGGCCGTCCACCCCGGGCGCACCGCCCGCGACCACCTGCTGTGGCTCGCCGAGTCCAACCGGCTCCCGCGCACCCGGGTGGACGAGGTGCTGGCGATGGTCGGCCTGACGGCGGTCGCGCGGAAGCGGGCCCGCGGCTTCTCGCTCGGCATGGGCCAGCGCCTGGGCATCGCCTCCGCGCTGCTCGGCGACCCGGAGACGCTGATGTTCGACGAGCCGGTCAACGGGCTCGACCCCGAGGGCATCCTGTGGATCCGCAACCTGATGAAGGCGCTGGCCGCGGAGGGCCGCACCGTCTTCGTCTCCTCCCACCTGATGAGCGAGATGGCGCTCACCGCCGACCACCTGGTGGTGATCGGCCGCGGCCGCCTGCTCGCCGACCTGCCGATGTCCGAGTTCATCAAGCAGAACTCGCGCTCCGCGGTCCGGCTGCGCACCCCGCACCAGGAGCAGCTGCTGGACGCCCTGCGCGGTGCCGGCCTGACCGCCGAGTCCGGCCCGGACGGCGCCTGGGAGGTGGTCGACGGCGACCCCGCCTTCCTCGGCGACCTGGCCGCCGCCCACGGCATCACCCTGCACGAGCTGAGCCCCCAACAGGCGTCCCTGGAGGAGGCGTTCATGCAGATGACCGCCGAGTCGGTGGAGTACCACGCGGGCGGCCCCGCCACCGCGCCGCAGCCCGCGTGGGGCGCCGGCTGGGACGACCGCCAGTCGCGGAAGGAGAGCTGAGATGGCCGCGTTCCCCGCAGTCCTGCAGTCCGAGTGGACCAAGGTCCGCAGCGTCCGCTCCACGGTCTGGACGCTCGCCGCGACCTTCCTGGTGACCCTGGTGGTGGGTGCGCTGCTCTCGCTGGTCACCAAGCAGAACTTCGCCGAGTTCACCAAGGACCAGAGCACCCCGTTCGACGCCACCAGCACCGCGTTCTCCGGCATCCTGCTCGGCGAACTCGCCATCATCGTCTTCGGCGTGCTCGCCGTCGGCAACGAGTACAGCAGCGGCATGATCCGGGTCTCGCTGGCGGCGGTCCCCCAGCGCGGCACGCTGCTGGCCGGCAAGACCGCCGTCCTGGGCGCGCTCGCGCTCGCCGTCTCGCTGGTGACCGCCTTCGTCACGTTCTTCGTCGGCCAGGCGATGCTCGGCCCGCACTCCACCACCCTGGGCTCCCCGGGCGTGCTGCGGGCGGTCTTCGGCGCGGCCTGCTACCTCACCCTGCTCTGCCTCTTCGCGGCCGGCGTCACCGCCATGCTGCACAACCAGACCCTGGCGCTGGGCATCCTGGTCCCGTTCTTCTTCCTGCTCTCCCCGATCCTGTCCGCCGTCCCCAAGGTCAAGACCGTCGCGCACTACTTCCCCGACTACGCGGGCTCCCGGATCCTGCAGGTCTACCAGCCCGACAGCCAGCCCTACGGGCCGTGGACCGGCCTGCTGATCTGCGCCCTGTGGACGGCGGCCGCGCTGCTCGGCGGCTACCTCGTCCTGAAGACCAGGGACGCCTGACCCGCCGTCAGTACGCCTGACCCACCGTCAGTACTTGGGAGCGCCGCGGCCGCGCAGCACGTTCGAGCCGCGGCGCTCCCGCGCTCCCCAGCACGCCCGGTGCCAGTGCCGCCGGTCGTCCACCCCGCCGCCGTGGTCCGGCCAGGCCACCACGTGCCCCGTCCCGGGCGGGATCTCCTGGTCGCAGCCGGGGCACCGGTAGTGCCGCCCGGCCGTGCCGGCCACGGTCTGCACCACCCAGTCCTCGCCCTGGTACGACTCGACCCGCCGCAGCGAACCCCCGGTCGGCGCGGAGCTGTCTCGGTCCTCGGACTTCTGAATCCGGTTGTGGCGGGGTGACACGTGACTACCTCTCGGTCCGGCGCGTTGTACCCCAAGGGTAAGCGCCGCACTACTCCCGCAGGGAGCTTTAGCACGGATCACCCGGCGGTTCCAGTGGTTCGGGAGTAATCCACCCTTTCCTCTGGGAAAATCGAGGTTTCGCGTGCCATTGGCACATGACATGGGTTACTCACGTGGTGACACGGCGGGGCCCGCAGACCCTGCGCGCACCGAGGAGGCACCCGATGACCAAGACCACCGCCCGGCCGACCGTCCCGACTCCGGGGCCGCGGTCGGCCGCCGGAACGGCGCCCGCGGTACGGGCGGAGAGCGGGCCGGGCGCCGGCACGGACGCGATCCGGGTCGGCGCCTTCCTGCTGTCCGCGCAGTTCCCCGGGCAGAGCCACGGCGAGGCGCTGGACCGGACCGTCTCCGCGACGCTGGCCGCCGAGCGGGCCGGCCTGGACGCGGTGTGGCTGGCCGAGCACCACTTCGTGCCGTACGGGGTGTGCCCGGACGCGGCGACGCTGGCGGCGATGCTGCTGGGCCGGACCCGGCGGATCGGGGTGGGCACCGCGGTGAGCGTGCTGACGACCCGTCACCCGGTGGCGCTGGGCGAGCAGGCGGCGCTGCTGCACCTGACCTCGGGCGGGCGGTTCACGCTGGGGGTGGGCCGCGGCGGGCCGTGGATCGACCTGGCGGTGTTCGGCGGCGGGATGGAGGCGTTCGAGCGCGGCTTCCCGGAGCGCCTGGACCTGCTGCTGCGCTGGCTGCGCGGCTCGCGGGTGGGAGCGAGCGGCCCGCAGTTCGACTTCCCTGAGGTGGCGGTGGTGCCGCGGGCGAGCGAGCCGCCACGGGTGCGCGACCTGTCGGGCTGGCTGGGCCTGGACGCGCCGGCGGTGATCCCGAGGCAGCGTCAGGAGACCCCGCCGGCCGGGCCGGCGGGACCGCCGGTGGTGGTGGCCTGCACCTCGCCGACGGGCGTGCGGACGGCCGCCGAGCGGGGCCTGCCGATGCTGCTGGGCATGCACTCCGGCGACGAGGACAAGCGCGGGATGCTGGCCGCCTACCGGGCCGCCTGGCGGGCCTGCGGGCGCGGCGAGGAGCAGCTGGCGCGGGTCGAGCGGGAGCACGTGGCGGCGGGCGTCGCGCAGGTCGACGACCGGGCGGGCGCGGCCCGGGCCAGCCTGCTGCGGGCGCTGCCGGACTTCTTCGCGTACGGGCTGGGCGCGCACCGCACCGTGGACGGCAAGGAGCGCTCGATGCGCGACCCGTACGCGTACACGGAGCTGCTGTGCGACCTGCACGCGGTGGGCACGCCGCAGCAGTGTGCGGACCGGCTGCTGGCGACCGCGGAGAGCACCGGGATCCGGCGGTTCGCGCTGCTCGCCGAGGGGTCCGGGGACACTGCGGCGACGCTGCACAACGTGGCCCGGATCGGTGCCGAGGTGCTGCCCCAGCTGTCCTGACGGGCCGTCGCGGGCCCGCCCCGGCCGTTCGGTGGCCGGGGCGGGCCCGCGGGCAGCGGTCCGGGGTGCTGACGGCGGGTCAGCAGTCGCGCAGCTCCGGCGACTGGTTGAGCAGCTGGGCTCGGACGGAGGTGAAGCGGGCGTGCCGCTCGGCGGAGTCCGGGCCGGGGGCGAACACCGCCACCCGGTGGCAGTTCTGGAAGGCCAGCCGGACGCCGAAGTGGCTCTGCAGGGCGCCGCGGATCGCGTCGCTGGCCATCGCGCGGAGCAGCTGTCCACGCTCCCGCTCGCTCGGCGGAGGAACCTCGTTGTCGGCGAAGTCGGTTCCGTCGACCTTGAGTTGGGCGACCAGCGAGCTGATCAGGTCCCAGGCGTAGGGCAGGGAGGTGCGGACGCAGTCGACGAACTCCCGCTCGTCGACCTCGCCTCGTTCGGCCTTCTCCAACAGGGCCGGTGAGACGTCGAGCGACATGGGTTCTCCTCTCGCGGTCCGCCCCGGCGGGGCCGCCGGGGCGGTGGTGCTGGTGCTGGAGTGCAGTGAACTTTCGCGCGGTGTTCAGGTGTTGGCGGTTGCTGCGGGCATGTGACGCGCGTGCGTCGAAGTCCTGGCCGGGGGTCAGACCAGCGTGGCAGGCCTCGTCCGACCCGGCTGGCGAATCGGTGGATTGCCACCCGAATCGCCGTGCGGAGGGCGAGATTGGCCGGAATCAGCCGTGTCCCAACCCTGTGCGCCAACCAGGCAAGCCTCACACCGAGTGAACGCACGGTCACCATGTTTCGCCCCGCGCGGCCGTCCAACACCCACCCCGGCCGCACTCGCATCAACTGGCTTCGCGGCCCGGCCCGACCCGACCGTGTGTCTCGGGATTGCGCCGCCCCCGGCCCCACTGCCCGCCGCACCCGGGCGCACGGTGCGTGCCCTGACCGTCGGCCGGCCCGCCCGCCCCGTCGACCGCCCGGATTCGAACGCGGACGGCGGCGCTCGCGGCGGGCCGTAGGCTTGTCCCCATGCGTCTTGTAATCGCCAAGTGCACCGTGGACTACGCGGGCCGCCTCGCTGCACATCTGCCCTCCGCCGTGCGCCTGGTGATCGTGAAGGCCGACGGCAGCGTCAGCATCCACGCCGACGACCGGGCCTACAAGCCGCTGAACTGGATGTCCCCGCCGTGCTCCCTGAAGGAGGACGAAGGGGTCTGGACGGTCGTCAACAAGGCCGGCGAGAAGCTGATCATCACGCTGGAGGACGTCCTGCACGACTCCAGCCACGAGCTGGGCGTCGACCCCGGCCTGGTCAAGGACGGCGTCGAGGCGCACCTGCAGGAGTTGCTCGCCGACCGCATGGAGGTGCTCGGCTCCGGCTGGCAGCTGATCCGCCGCGAGTACCCGACCGCGATCGGCCCGGTCGACATCCTGTGCCGGGACTCCGACGGCGCCACCGTCGCGGTGGAGATCAAGCGCCGCGGCGAGATCGACGGCGTCGAGCAGCTCACCCGCTACCTCGAACTCCTCAACCGCGACCCGCTGCTGGCGCCCGTGAAGGGCGTGTTCGCCGCGCAGGAGATCAAGCCGCAGGCCCGGGTGCTGGCCACCGACCGCGGCATCGGCTGCGTCGTGCTGGACTACGACGAGCTGCGCGGCATCGACGACGACAAGCTGAAGCTCTTCTGACCACCGGGAAAAGCCGTTGGGGCTTCGTCGGGCCGGGCTGGAACAATCCCCGCATGCCCGTTCGAAGCCCCGAGCCGGTCGGCCTCTACGAGACCCACCTGACGCTCGCTCCGGCCGAGGCCGACGCGCTCGCCGACTGGGCCCGCGCGCACGGCCTGGAGTTCACCCACATCCTGCTGGCCCGCGGCCTGCACCCCTCGCAGCCGATGCTCACCTGGCAGTCCGAGGGCAGCCTGCCCGAGCAGCACCGGCGCGCCGCCACCGAGACCGCCCGGCTGCGCGCGGCGGGCTTCACGCCGGTCCGGCTCAAGATCGAGGCCGCGCCCTGGACGCCCGGCGTCCCGCGCACCGACGCCGAGGCCGAACTCCTCGCCCCCGAGCGGTACTTCGAACACCATGTGAAAGTCCGGCTGGCCCCCGGCGTCCCCCGCGACGCGCTGGCCCGGGCCGCCGACGGCCACCACGCCCACGTGTCCTGGAACGCCCGCCGCACCGAACCGGGCGGCCACCGCCAGTACTTCGTCACCCAGCGCTGCCACCGGCTCGGCCTGACCACCGCGGGCGAGCACCTGAACCGCCTCACCACCGCCCTCACCACCGCCGGTTTCCCGCCACTGAAGACCGAGCGCGAGTACGTCGTCCACGACACCGCCCTCACCCTCGACGCCGGCTGGCTCGACGACGCCCCGACCACCTGACCGAGGAGCCTCCGACATGACCGACCCGTACGTCCTGCGCGCCATCGAGCGGTCCCGACGGTCCGGCGAGGGGCTGCCCCTGACGTTCCGTCCGATCGACGACCCGCGCGCCGAGCAGGCCTTCGTCTTCGACCCCGCCCTCAAGCAGCACCCCAACGCCTACCGCCCCACCGACCCGCGCTTCGCCGACCCGGAGCTGGCCACCGCCTGGCAGGCCGCCCGCCGCACCGCGATGGACGCCGTCCTCACCGCCGTCGCCGACTCCGGCTGGGTCGACCACCTGGTGCTGCGCGGCTCCGTCGTCCTGCGCGCCTGGTTCGGTGCCGCCGCCCGCGAACCGGGCGACCTGGACTTCGTCGTCACCCCCGAGGACTGGCGGATCGACGAGGCCCGCACCGCCGACCTGCTGCACGGCCTCACCCACGGCGTCCCCACCACCGGCCCGGTGCGCTTCCGCCCCGAGGAGGCCGTCACCGAGGCCATCTGGACCTACGAGCGCGTCCCCGGCCGCCGCCTGCTGCTCCCCTGGGAGGCCGACGGCCTGCCCGGCGGCACCGTCCAGCTCGACTTCGTCTTCAACGAGCACCTCCCCGTCCCGCCCGAGCGCTTCGAGGTCGCCCCCGGCGCCGTGCTCAACGTCGCCACCCGCGAACTCTCCCTCGCCTGGAAGCTCATGTGGCTGGTCACCGACCGGCACCCGCAGGGCAAGGACCTGTACGACGCGGTGCTGCTCGCCGAGTCCGCCCCGCTGCGCTACGAGCTGCTCCGCGACGTCTTCGGCGACGGCGAGCCCTACTACGCCGAACACCCGGTCCAGGCGGACAGCTTCGCCTTCCCCGACCACGAGTGGCAGCACTTCCCCGCGGAGTACCCGCACCTGGCGCGGACCCAGGACGACTACCTCCGCCGCCTGCGCGACGCGCTCGCCCCGACCTTCGCCGAGATCCCGGACGCCGACCGCACCCGCTGGTGGATCGAGGGCTGGCTCGCCCCGCTGCGCGCGGCCCACGCCGCCGGCGGCTTCGAGGCTGCCCAGAGCTGGCTGAAGGACCGTCAGGCCTCCCTCGCCCTGGCCCACCGACTGCTGGGCCGCGCGCTCGGCCCGGACGCCCCCGCGGACCTCGCCGAGGCGATGCTGCGCAGCCCGGCCTGGGCCTGGGAGGCCGAGGCGGTGGCCTCCGGCCGCTACTCGCTGGAGCGTCTGCTGAGCTGGTGACCCGTCAGGTGGTCGGCGTCGTGCTCGCCGTCGCCGACCCGGTCGCGGTGGCCGACGCGCTGCCGCTCGGGCTCTCGCTGGGGGACGACGTCGGCGGCGTCGGCGCCGTGCTCGTCGGCGCCGGCTGCGTGGGCGTGGCACCGGGCTTGGTGGTGGTCGGCGCCGCCGGGGGCGTCGTCTTCGGCGTCGCCGACGGCTTGCGGGTGCTGCCGGCGCTGCCGGACGGGGTGTCGGCCGGGGTCTCGCTCGCCGCCGTGCTGCTGTCCGCCGCGCTCGGCGAGGGGGAGGCCGAGGACGGGTGCGGGCTGTCGGGGATCTCGGCGGGGGTGAGGCCGTCCTCGATGGAACGACCGGGGTGGCTGCCGCCGGCGGGGTTGCCGGTGCGGTCGACGCTCAGCCCGATCGCGGTGCCGAGCACACCGAGCGCCATCACCGCCGCGGAGGCGGCGATCACGGTGCGCCGGGTGTCCCCGCGGGTGCGGGACTTGCGCAGCCGGTACGGCACCTGGGCGATCGCGCGGATGCTGCGGCGCTTGCGGGCGGGCTCCTCGCCCGGGCCGATGGCGAGCGGGGCGAGCTCCTCGGCACGGATCAGGTCGAGCATCCGGCGGGCCGCACCGGCCCGCGGCTCGCCGGCCGCGGCGCGCAGCGCGACCGCCGCCTCCAGCTCCGCGGCCGCCCGCTGCGAGCTGCCCGAGCAGAGCGCGTACACACCCAACTCGTGGTGGAACCACGCCTGTTCGAAGTCCGCGCCGAGGTTCCGGGCGGCTTCCAGGCCGAGCTGCAGGGTGCGCTCCCAGGCGCTCCAGCGCAGCGACAGGGCGAGCGCGGGCGCGGCGGCCCGGGCCAGGTGCAGCACCGCCTCCGGGCGGCCGGCGTCCCGGTCGGCGAGCAGCACCGCGACGATCACCTCGGCCTCGGCGGCGACCTGCGCGGTCGACACCGAGGCGTGGCCGACCCACCAGGACAGGTGCTCGGCCGCGCCGTGCGCGATGGTGCCGGGCGCGAACGCGCCCCGGCCTTCGCCTTGCTGCCCGCCCGGTCGCGGCTCGGTGAGCGCCTCGACCACGCCCTCGGTGAGCCGGTGGTGGCCGCCGACGGAGATCGCCAGGCCCGCCTCGACCAGCTCCTGCAGGGCGCTCTCGCCGAGGCCGACGTCCACCAGCGCGGGCAGGTGCGGCGCGGTCGGGCACTCCCCGCCGAGCGCCAGCGCGAGCCGCAGCACCCGGCGGGCGGGCTCGCTCAGCCCCTCCGCCAGCCGGACCGCCGGCGAGGCGCTCTCGCCGACCGACGGCAGCGGCACCTGGCGGCGCAGCTCGTTCTCCAACTCGGCAGGGTCGTCGGGGAGTTCGTAGCTCCGCACGGAGCCGAAGACGTCCCGCCGGTCCTCCTGCGCGGCGACCAGCGCGTCCACCGCGACGTCCCGCTGCCGCAGCAGCGCCGCCGCCCGGACGAAGCGCAGCGGAAGGCCCTCCGACTCGAACCACAGGTCGACCGCCCACGCCCGCTCGGCGTCGTCCAACGAGCGGCCCGCCAACCGGGCGGCCAGGGTCAGCGAGGCGGGGCGGGAGAGTCCGGCGACCAGGTGGTCCTGCAGCCGCGAACCGGGCGACATCGGCGTGCTGTCGGCGGCGGGCGCGATCAGGAAGGCGCACTCGGGCGCCATCGCCAGCAGCGCCTCCAGCTCCTCGCCGGTCGGCTCGACGTCGTCGATGACCACCACCGCGGCGACGCCGGCCAGCAGTTCGGTCAGCTGCTCGCGGTCGGGGCGGAAGTCGGGGGCGTGGTGGGTGGCGGCGAACAGGTCCTGCAGCAGGTCGGCGGCGCTGCGGCGGTAGCCGCTCAGCCGCACCACGCCGTCCGGGGCCACCTCACCGGCCGTCTCGGCGACCGCGGCGAGCAGCGCGGAGCGGCCCGAACCGGGCTGGCCGAGCAGGCGTATCGAGCGGCCCTCGGCGAGCCGGGCCAGCAGCGTCGCGATGTCCGCCTCGCGGTCCAGCAGCCGGGAGTCGGAGCCGCCGCCCAATGCCAGCGGCCCCACCGCGGAGCTCGGCCCCAGCTCGGGCCGGGCCTGCACCATGCCGCGGATCCGGCGCGGCGCGGGCAGCCAGTCGTCCGGGCAGTGCCGCGCCTCCGAGCCCTCCGGCCCGCCGACGGCGACCAACCGCTCCCCGCTGACCAGCTCACCGCTGCGCGGGCGTACTCCGTCTGCCGGCTGACCCACGACACGCTCCCCGCCTACGGACCGATACTGTGGCGCAGACTCTCCCATATGACCGCACCCGGTCAACATTCAGGGTCGTCGAACGGTCGTCCGCAGTTCGGAGGCGCTCAGCCCATCGCCGGCAGGGTCGTCCCGTACGGGTCCGGAACCGCGCCCTCGACCGCCAGGATGCGGTGCAGGCGGGTGGCGACCAGCAGGCGCTGGAGCTGGACGGGCACGTCGCGCAGGACCAGCCGGCGGCCGACCCGGCCGGCCCGGCGGTGGGTGCCCATGATGACGCCGAGTCCGGTGGCGTCCCAGAACTCGAGGCGGCCGAGGTCGAGGATCAGGTCGCCCTGGCCACCGTCGACCGCGGCGTGCAGCACCGACCGGGCGTCGGCCGCGCTGCGCACGTCGAGGCGCCCTTCGATGGCCAGACCGGTGTGGTCGCCGGTGATGCGCACGCTGTCCTCCTCTTCGGCCGTCTGCCGTCCACCCGTCGACCGGGTCCGCACTCGGGGTGGGGTCTCACCGCTGGGTCCGCCAGGGGTCCCGCTCGCCCCGGCCCCTTCACCATCTGACGGTGAACCAGTTCCGCAGGTTGCTGCCACCCGGCGGACTCTCCCTCAACTTCACCCGTCCGAGGGAATATACGCAGGAACACCTCACACCCACGCTCGATTACCGCCCAAATCACCCGTCTGCGGCGCGGACCGTGAGCAAACTCACCCGGTCGCCCGGATCCGCGCCGCGCCGCGGGTGGCGCGCCGGTCATCCGTACCGGTAGAAGCCCTGCCCGCTCTTGCGGCCGAGGTCTCCGGCGGTCACCATCCGGGCCATCAGCTCGGGGGCCGCGAACTTCTCGTCGCGGGTCTCCTCGTAGATGTTGTCCGCCGCGTGCAGCAGGATGTCGACGCCGGTCAGGTCGGCGGTCTGCAGCGGTCCCATCGGGTGGCCGAAGCCGAGCCGGCAGGCGGTGTCGATGTCCTCGGCGGTGGCGACGCCGGACTCGTAGAGCCGGGTCGCCTCGACCACCAGGGCGGTGATCAGCCGGGTGGTGACGAAGCCCGCCACGTCGCGGTTGACCACCACCACCTGCTTGCCGACGCCCTCGGCGAAGGCCCGGGCCCGGGCCAGCGTCTCGTCGGAGGTCTTGTAGCCGCGCACCAGCTCGACCAGCTGCATCAGCGGCACCGGGGAGAAGAAGTGCACGCCGACCACGGACTCGGGCCGCTCGGTGGCGGCCGCGATCCGGGTGATCGGGATGGCGGAGGTGTTGGAGCCGAGTACCGCACCGTCCTTGGCGATCCGGTCCAGCTCGCGGAAGACCGCCTCCTTGACGTCCAGCCGCTCGAACACCGCCTCGACCACCAGGTCGGCCTCGGCGACCGCGTCCAGGTCGGTGGTGACGGTGATCCGGGCCAGCGCGTCGGCGGCCTGCTGCTCCGTCAGCTTCCCCTTGGCGGTGAACTTCTCGTACGAGGCGCGGATGCCGTCCAGTCCGCGGGCCAGCGCCGCGTCGGTGACGTCGCGCAGCACCACCTGGTGGCCGGCCTGCGCGGCGACCTGCGCGATGCCGGCGCCCATCAGGCCGGCGCCGATCACGGCGATCCGCTGGTCCGCGACGCTGGAAACACTGCTCATGGCGTGGAATCTCCCGGAGGGGGCGGGTTCGAAGGCTGCCCGCGCCGGGGCGGCACACGACCGCCCGCGGGAGCCACTTCGCTCTGCGCCGGACTTTAGTGGGAGCGCGCCCCGCGTGGTGCGTTCCGGGAGTGTGATCTGTACCGGAAGGGGTGTGATCTGCGCCCCTCACTCACCGGCGATCACCCCTCACCGGGCACCTGCACCCCCAACTCCTGTGCCAGGATCGCCGCCTGGACCCGGCTGCGGAGCTCCAGCTTGGCCAGGATCCGGCTGACGTGGGTCTTGGTGGTGGCCTCCGCGGTGCCCAGCCGGGCGGCGATCTCCGCGTTCGACAGGCCCGCGCCGAGGCAGCCCAGCACCTCCCGCTCCTTCGGCGTCAACTCGGCCAGCACGTCCGCGGTCGGCGCGGGCAGCGGCGCCGGCCGGGCGAAGGAGGAGATCAGCCGACGGGTCACCGACGGCGCCAGCATGCCGTCGCCGCGGGCCACCGTGCGGATGCCCTCGACCAGGGTGGCCGCCTCCAGGTCCTTCAGCAGGAACCCGGCGGCGCCGGCCCGCAGCGCGCCCCACACGCACTCGTCCAGGTCGAAGGTGGTCAGCACCAGCACCTGCGCGGCCTGTGCGGCGGTGATCCGGCGGGTCGCCGCCACCCCGTCCAGCCGCGGCATCGACACGTCCATCAGCACCACGTCGGGCTGCAACTCCAGCGCGAGGCGCACCGCCTCCTCGCCGTCCGCGGCCTCCCCGACCACCTCCAGGCCCGGCTCGGCCCGCAGGATCATCACCAGCGCGGCCCGTACCGCCGCCTGGTCCTCCGCCACCAGTACCCGGATCACGTCCGCTCCCCGTTCGCCGTCCGCGGCAGCACCGCCCGCACCCGCCACCTGTCGCCGTCCGGCCCGGCGGTGAACGTCCCGCCGAGCAACTGGACCCGCTCGCCCATGCCGACCAGCCCGGCGCCCGCCCCGGGCACCGACCGCCCCTCCCCCGGGCGGTACGGACTGTCCACCGTGATCTCCAACTCCGCTTCCCCGTACCCGATCCGCAGCCGCACCACGCCCGGCGCAGAGTGCTTCACCGCGTTGGTCAGCGACTCCTGGACGATCCGGTACGCGGCCAGCTCCAGCGGCGCGGGCAGCTCCCCGCGCTCGCCCTCCTCCGCCGCCTCGAACCGCAGTCCGGCCTGCTGCCCGGCCGTGCCGGCCTGCTCCAGCAGCACGTCGACGGCGGCCAACCGCGGCGCGGCGTACGGCTCTTCGGGGATGCTCTCGCGCAGCAGGCCGATCATCCGGCGCATCTCCGCCAGGCCCTGCACGCTGTTCTCCCGGATCACCGCCAGCGCCTCCACCAGCGGACCGTCCTCGACCCGCTGCTGACGGCGTGCCACCGCCTGCGCGCCGGTGGCGTGGATCGCGATCGCCGACAGGTGGTTGGCGATCACGTCGTGCAGCTCGCGGGCCATCCGGGCGCGCTCCGCCGCCACCGCGCCGCGCCGGTCCAACTCGGCCAGCAGCGTGGTCTGTTCGGCCCGAAGCCGCTCCGCCTCGGCGCGGTCCCGGTGGTGGCGAAGCAGCTCCGCGGTCCACACCGGCAGCAGCAGCGTCAGCCCGCAGAACATCGCGACCACCAGCGCGCCCTGCACCGAGCCGTACACGAAGGTCAGGGTGGTGGCCGCCAGGCTCCCGGCGCCGCCGGTCAGCTGCAGTACCTTGCTCATCCGCGGCGGCCCGTACAGCACCGCCGCGTACAGCAGGTCGGTGTACATCAGCAGAGTGGCCAGCACCGAGCCGCAGTACACCGCGGCGAGGAAGACGATCCCGCCGAGCGCGACCGCCCACACCGGCCGCCGCCGGCGCTGCAGCTCCAGCACCGACATCGCCACCAGCGGCAGCACCGGCACCCAGGCCGGCAGGTCGGGGCGGCTGTCGTACGCCCCGACGGCGATCAGCAGCAAGCCGCCGAACAGCCCGAAGGCCGCGATCGCGAGATCCTCCTGACGGTCGGTGAGCCTCACACCGAACATCCCAGCACTCCTTCCTGCCGCGCCGGAACGACCGGTCGGACGACCCGTCGTCAGCCGAAGGTCGGACGACCTGCTCGGCTCCCCGGACGACGACACCGGAGGGAGCTCCCGCGGACCGGCGGGGTCAGCGGTTCTCGCCGGGCACCCAGAGCACGTCGCCGCGCTCCTTGTTGGCGGACCGGGCCAGGATGAACAGCAGGTCGGAGAGCCGGTTCAGGTACTTCGCGGTCAGCGGGTTCACGCTCTCCCCGTGCACCTCGATCGCCGCCCAGGTGGCCCGCTCGGCCCGCCGCACCACGGTGCACGCCAGGTGCAGGTAGGCCGCGCCGGGCGTCCCGCCGGGCAGGATGAAGCTGCGCAGCTTCTCCAGCGACTCCAGGTAGTGGTCGCAGTCCGACTCCAGCCGGTCGATGTACGACTGCTGGACCCGCAGCGGCGGGTACTTCGGGTCCGGGACGATCGGGGTCGCCAGGTCCGCGCCGACGTCGAACAGGTCGTTCTGCGCCCGGATCAGCACCGCCGCCACGTCCTCGGGGAGCGCGCCCGCGGCGATCGCCACGCCGAGCGCGGCGTTGGCCTCGTTGGTGTCCGCGTACGCGACCAGCCGGGGGTCGGTCTTGGTGGTCCGGCTCATGTCGCCGAGCGCGGTGGTGCCGTCGTCCCCGGTCCGGGTGTAGATGCGCGTCAGATTCACCATGCCCGCAGCCTAACGGGCCGCTCACACCGGCTGGGCGTAAGCCCGGTCACGCTGACGACGCGTCAAGCGACGTTGACCCTCCCCCAGCCTTCGGCCGGGGGCACCCCCATCCCGAGGGGTCTCGTCGCTACGCGACGTTGACCCTCTGCCCGGGGGGCGCCGCCTCCAGCCAGGCGAGGAAGCCGGTCAGCGCGTCGTCGCTCATCGCCAGCTCCAGCGGCGCGCCGTTGTGCAGGCAGCGCAGCACCACCGAACCGGAGAGCAGCGCGAGCTCCTCCTGGCCCTGCGGGTAGCGGCGGCCCAGCACCTCGATCTCGGTGCGCGGCAGCACCCGGCGCGGCCGGGGCGCGTACGAGAAGACCCGGAACCACTCGATGGAGTCGCCGCTGTAGCGGCCGATACCAAAAACCCACCCCTTGCCGTCGGTCACCGGGACCGGGGCGGAGGTGGGCTGTCCGTTCTCGTCGAGGTCGGGCTGCGTGGAGGCGTCCGCGGGCATTTTCAACCGGTAGCTGCAGTCGAACGTGCCGCCGACCCGCTGGATGAGGCGGCGGCGTACCGCGAAGCCGGCCAGCCCGGCAACGGCCAGGGCCACCACGGCGGCGCACACCACAAGGGCGAGGACCATGCTCACCGACCTCCTCGCTACCTACATCCCCGTGGCGGTCGACCCACGACCGCCCATTCCTACCAACTGATACGACAGTCCCGGGGTCACGCTCCAGGCGTCCCCGGGACCGTCGCTGAGACCTGGCTCAGACGTGCGCCTTCACGCCGCGCGCGGCGATCAGCCGGACCTCGGCGCGCCGCTCGGCGTGCGCGTCGGTCTCGGACTTGGCGTTCTCCAGCGCCCGCTCCGCGCGGGCGACGTCGATCTCGTCCGCCAGCTCGGCGATCTCGGCGAGGATCGACAGCTTGTTGTCCGCGAAGGAGATGAAGCCGCCGTGCACCGCCGCGACGATGGTGCCCTCGGCGGTGCGGATGGTGACCGGACCGGTCTCCAGCACGCTCAGCACCGGGGTGTGACCCGGCATGATGCCGGTGTCGCCGGAGGCCGTACGGGCGACGACGATGGTGGCCGCACCGGACCACACCTTGCGGTCGGCTGCGACCAGCTCGACGTGCAGCTCAGCCAACGTGGGCTCCTAGGCTCTTGCCGAGACACCGGACAACGTGCGGCATTACTCGACAGTTTCGGTAAGAATAACGGGCCCGTGCCCCCGGAATGAAACGAAGGGCACGGAGATGACCGGGATCACAGCCATCCTGCGCCGTGAGGGGTGGCCCCCTAGAGCCGGGAACCACCCCTCATCGGACGTTGCCGAGGACTACTTCTTCAGCAGCTCGGCGGCGTTGCGCTCGAGGTCCTCGATGCCACCGCACATGAAGAACGCCTGCTCCGGCACGTGGTCGTACTTGCCGTCCGCGATCGCGTTGAAGGCCTCGATGGTCTCCGACAGCGGCACGGTCGAACCCTCGACACCGGTGAACTGCTTCGCCACGTAGGTGTTCTGCGAGAGGAAGCGCTCGATGCGACGGGCGCGGTGCACCGTGATCTTGTCGTCCTCGGACAGCTCGTCGATACCGAGGATCGCGATGATGTCCTGCAGGTCCTTGTACTTCTGCAGGATCCCCTTGATACGGACGGCCGTGTCGTAGTGGAGCTGCGTGATGTACCGCGGGTCGAGGATGCGGGACGTGGAGTCCAGCGGGTCGACGGCCGGGTAGATGCCCTTCTCCGAGATCGGGCGCGACAGAACGGTGGTCGCGTCCAGGTGGGCGAAGGTGGTGGCCGGCGCCGGGTCGGTCAGGTCGTCCGCGGGGACGTAGATCGCCTGCATCGAGGTGATCGAGTGACCGCGGGTCGAGGTGATGCGCTCCTGCAGGAGGCCCATCTCGTCGGCCAGGTTCGGCTGGTAGCCCACCGCGGAGGGCATGCGGCCGAGCAGGGTCGACACCTCGGAACCGGCCTGGGTGAACCGGAAGATGTTGTCGATGAAGAGGAGCACGTCCTGCTTCTCGACGTCGCGGAAGTACTCCGCCATGGTCAGCGCGGAGAGCGCGACGCGCAGACGGGTGCCCGGCGGCTCGTCCATCTGGCCGAAGACCAGCGCGGTCTTGTCCAGAACGCCCGAGTCGACCATCTCGTGGATGAGGTCGTTGCCCTCACGGGTGCGCTCACCGACACCGGCGAAGACCGACACACCACCGAAGTTCTCGGCGACGCGGTAGATCATCTCCTGGATCAGAACGGTCTTGCCGACACCGGCACCACCGAACAGACCGATCTTGCCACCGGTGACGTACGGGGTGAGCAGGTCGATGACCTTGATGCCGGTCTCGAACATCTCGGTCTTCGACTCGAGGTCCTTGAACTCCGGCGCCTTGCGGTGGATCGGCCAGCGGACCTCGACCTGCGACTCGAACTCGGCCTTGTCGACGTTCAGCACCTCACCGAGGGCGTTGAAGACCTTGCCCTTGGTGATCTGGCCGACGGGGACGGAGATGGCCTCGCCGAGGTCGGTCACGGTCGCGCCGCGGACCAGGCCGTCGGTCGGCTGCATCGAGATGCCGCGGACCAGGCCGTCGCCGAGGTGCTGGGCAACCTCGAGGGTCAGGGTCTTCTTGCCCGTGCCGTCGGGGTTGTCCACCTCGACGTGCAGGGCGTTGAACATGTCCGGAATCGCGTCGACGGGGAACTCCACGTCGACGACCGGGCCGATGACCCGCGCGACGCGGCCCGTCGCCGTGGTCGGCTCAACAGTGGTGGTCATTCTCATTCGCTCCCGCGGCTAGCGTCTGCGAGCGCGTTGGCACCGCCGACGATCTCGCTGATTTCCTGGGTGATCTCGGCCTGACGGGCCGAGTTGGCAAGCCGCGTGAGCGACTTGATGAGCTCGCCGGCATTGTCCGTCGCGCTCTTCATCGCGCGGCGGCGGGCGGCGTGCTCGGAAGCGGCCGACTGCAGCAGCGCGTTGTAGATCCGGCTCTCCACGTACCGCGGCAGCAGCGCGTCCAGCACGCCCTCCGCCGACGGTTCGAAGTCGTAGAGCGGGAAGATCTCGTTCTTGGCCTTCGACTCGTCGCTGAGCTGGACCTCGTCCAGCTTCAGCGGCAGCAGTCGGGCGTCCACGGCGGTCTGCGTCAGCATCGACTCGAACTTCGTCGACACCAGGTGCAGCTCGTCCACGCCGCCGGTCTCGGCCGTGAAGGCCTCGATCAGCTCGGCCGCGACGGCCTTGGCGTCCCCGTAGGTCGGCTTGTCCGAGAAGCCCGTGTACGACCCCGCGACCGCCAGGTCACGGAAGTTGTAGTACGAGACGCCCTTGCGACCGACGATGAACGTCACCACGTCCTTGCCCTCTTCGCGGAGCTTCGCGCTGAGCGCGAGCGCCTGCTTGATGGCGTTGGTCGAGTAACCGCCGGCCAGACCGCGGTCCGCCGTGATCAGCAGCACTGCGGCCTTGGCGGCCTGCGGGTTCTCGGTGGTGAGCGGGTGCTTGGCGTTGGACCGGGTGGCCACCGCCGTCACCGCCCGGGTGAGCTCATCGGCGTACGGAGTGGAGGCGGCCACCGCGCGCTGCGCCTTGACGATGCGCGACGCGGAGATCATCTCCATCGCCTTGGTGATCTTCTTCGTCGCGGTGACAGAGCGGATCCGGCGCTTGTAGACCCGAAGCTGTGCTCCCATGGGTCGTTACGTCCTTTCCCTCGCTACCGGACTCAGGCCTGCTCGGAGAGCAGCTTGCCGTCAGCCGTGGTGAAGCCCTGCTTGAAGGCGGAGATCGCCGCGGTCAGCGCGTCGATGGTGCCGTCCTCGAGCTTCGAGGTCTCGACGATGCCGGCCAGGATGCCCTTGTGCTCCAGACGCAGGTGGTCCAGGAACTCGCGCTCGAAGCGGCGGATGTCGGCGACCGGGACGTCGTCCAGCTTGCCGGTGGTGCCGGCCCAGATGGAGACGACCTGCTCCTCGACCGGGAACGGCTGGTACTGGCCCTGCTTCAGCAGCTCGACCATGCGCGCACCGCGCTCCAGCTGGGCCTTGGAGGCCGGGTCCAGGTCGGAACCGAAGGCGGCGAACGCCTCCAGCTCACGGTACTGGGCCAGGTCCAGGCGCAGGCGGCCGGCGACCGACTTCATGGCCTTGATCTGGGCGGAGCCACCGACGCGGGAGACCGAGATACCGACGTTCACGGCCGGGCGGATGCCGGCGTTGAACAGGTCGGACTCCAGGAAGCACTGGCCGTCGGTGATGGAGATGACGTTGGTCGGGATGTACGCCGAGACGTCGTTGGCCTTGGTCTCGATGATCGGCAGACCGGTCATCGAGCCGGCGCCCAGCTCGTCGGAGAGCTTGGCGCAGCGCTCCAGCAGGCGGGAGTGCAGGTAGAAGACGTCACCCGGGTACGCCTCGCGGCCCGGCGGGCGGCGCAGCAGCAGGGAGACGGAGCGGTAGGCCTCGGCCTGCTTCGACAGGTCGTCGAAGACGATCAGCACGTGCTTGCCGTCGTACATCCACTCCTGGCCGATGGCCGAACCGGTGTACGGGGCGAGGTACTTGAAGCCGGCCGGGTCGGAGGCGGGAGCAGCCACGATGGTGGTGTACTCCAGCGCGCCGGCGTCCGCCAGGGCGCCGCGGACGGACGCGATGGTGGAGCCCTTCTGGCCCACGGCGACGTAGATGCAGCGGACCTGCTTCTTCGGGTCGCCCGAGCGCCAGTTGTCGCGCTGGTTGATGATCGTGTCGATCGCCACCGCGGTCTTGCCGGTCTGGCGGTCGCCGATGATCAGCTGGCGCTGGCCGCGGCCGATCGGGGTCATCGCGTCGATGGCCTTGATGCCGGTCTGCATCGGCTCGTGCACCGACTTGCGGACCATGACGCCGGGGGCCTGCAGCTCGAGCGCGCGGCGGCCGGTGGTGGCGATCTCGCCCAGGCCGTCGATCGGGTTGCCCAGCGGGTCCACGACACGGCCGAGGTAGCCGTCGCCGACCGGGACGGAGAGGACCTCGCCGGTGCGCTGCACCGTCTGGCCCTCCTCGATGCCCGAGAACTCACCGAGGACGACGACACCGATCTCGCGGGTGTCGAGGTTCAGCGCGAGGCCGAGGGTGCCGTCCTCGAACTTCAGCAGTTCGTTGGCCATGACCGAGGGCAGACCCTCGACCTTGGCGATACCGTCCATGGCCTCGGTGACCGTGCCGACCTCTTCACGCGAGGCCGCGTCCGGCTGGTACGACTGGACAAAGTCGGCCAGCGCGTCCCGGATCTCCTCCGGACGGATCGTAAGCTCCGCCATCAGGCTTCCCTGCTCTCCTAGTTTGCGATCCTCGGCCCGCCATTGAGGGCCGCAAGTGCTCGACTCTCGGCCGGGTCGAGTGAACCGGCCGTACGTTTTGCCGGCCCACCCGGTGTGGACCGACGCCCGACCGAGGGTCGGATAGTGCTCGTGCTCAGCCTTCGAGGCCCTGGCGCGCGCCTTCCAGGCGGGTCGCGACCGTGCCGTCGATGACCTCGTCGCCGATCTGCACCCGGATACCGCCGACGACCTCGGGGTCGACGTCGATGTTCAGGTGCACCTGCCGGCCGTAGACACCGGCCAGGGCGGCGGACAGCCGCTCCTTCTGGCGGTCCGACAGCGGCACCGCGCTGGTGACCAGGGCCACCACACGGCCCCGCCGGGAGGCGGCGAGCTTGGAGTAGGACTCCAGGCCACCCTCCAGGCTACGGCCACGCGGGTTGGTCACCAGGCTGGTGACCAGTCGGACGGTGCCGGCGTTGGCGCGGCCGCCGAGCAGCTTGCGCACCAGCCCGGCCTTGGCGGCGGCGTCGGCCTTCGGCTCGGTCAGCCCGGAGCGCAGCTCGTGCGAGCCCTGCACCACCCGGCCGAACCGGAACAGCTCGTCCTCCAGGTCGTCCAGCGCGCCGGCCTTGTCCGCGGCGATGACCTCGGCGTAGGCGGCGAGCTCCTCGACCGCGTCCACCAGGTCGCGCGGGCCCGACCAGCGGGAGCGGACCAGGCCGGAGACCAGGTCGACCGTCTCGCCGGAGACCTGACCGGCCAGCAGCGAGCCGACCAGCTGGGCCTTGTCCTGACCGGACCGGGACGGGTCGGTCAGGAGTCGGCGCAGCGAGACCTCGCGGTCCAGCAGCGCGGTGACGGCGGCGAGTTCCTCGGCGAGCTTGGCCGCGTCCACCGAAGTGTTGTCGGTCAGGCTCTCGAGGTTGTCGCGGCCGGCAGCCAGTGCCTCACGGCTCGCGCCGATCACTTGGCAGCGCCCTGGGCAACGGCGGCCTTGGACTCCAGCTCCTCCAGGAAGCGGTCGATGACACCGCTCTGGCGGGCGTGGTCCTCCAGGGACTCACCCACGATGCGGGACGCCAGCTGGGAAGCGAGCGAGCCCACGTCCTGGCGCAGCGCGGCGCTCGCCTGCTTCTTGTCGGCCTCGATCTGGGCGTGGCCGGCGGCGACGATGGCCTCGCGCTGACGCTGGCCCTCCTCGCGCATCTCGGCGACCAGGGCGGCACCCTGCTCGCGAGCGTGCTCGGTGATACGAGCGGCCTCGTGGCGCGCCTCGGCGAGCTCGGCGCGGTACTGCTCCAGCAGGGCCTGGGCCTCGGCCTGAGCAGTCTCCGCGCGCTTCATGCCGCCTTCGATGGCGTCACGGCGCTCCCCCAGCACCTTCTCGATGCTGGGGAGGAGCTTCTTGCCGAGGATGCCGAAGACGATGAAGAAGCAGAGCAGGCCGATGACGATCTCGGGCCAGGCGGGGAGGAGCGGGTTCATCTGCTCCTCGGCCGCAATGTTGACCAGGGGGTTCATGTCAGAACCTTTCGTCGGATCGGACTACCGGTTCGTCTGGCTTACTTGCCGTAGACGAACGGCATGACGATGCCGATGAGGGCGAGGGCCTCGGTCAGGGCGAAGCCGATGAACATGTTGGAGCGGATCAGGCCGGCAGCCTCGGGCTGACGGGCCATCGCCTGCACGCCGTTACCGAAGATCAGACCGACACCGATGCCGGGGCCGATCGCGGCGAGGCCGTAGCCGATGGAAGCAACGGAACCGGACACACCAGCGGCGAGAGCGGACATCTCAGCTAATCCTTTGCGGGGATGGGTTACCGGTGGGTGTTGGCCACCGGGAGTTCAGGGGCGCGGCCGGGGCCGCGGGGCTCAGTGCGCCTCTTCCAGGGCACCGGCGATGTAGCTGCTGGCCAGCATCACGAAGATGTACGCCTGCAGGAACTGCACCAGCAGCTCGAAGCCGGTCAGGCCGACCGCCACCACGAAGGACACCGAGCCGTACAGGGCGCCGATGCTCGGGCTCAGCAGGTACCAGGAGGCCACCGAGAAGACGACGATCAGCAGGTGACCGGCGAACATGTTGGCGAAGGCTCGGACCGCGAGGGTGAACGGGCGCACGAAGATGTTCGAGAAGAACTCGATCGGCACCAGGATGAACATGACCCAGCCCGGGATGCCCGACGGCCAGCACAGGTTCTTCAGACCGCCCACGAAGCCGTGCTTCTTGAACGTCAGTCCCATGTAGGTGACCCACACGACCGCCGCCAGCCCGACCGGGAACGCGATGCGCGACATCACCGGGAACTGGGCGAACGGGATGATGGACATGATGTTCATGATCCACACGAAGAAGAACATCGAGACCAGCATCGGGACGTACTTCTCGCCCTTCTTGCCGATCGTCTCGAGCACGATGCTCCGCTTCACGAAGTCGTACCCGATCTCGCCGACCAGCTGGAGCTTGCCCGGGAGCAGCTTCGGCTTGGCGAACGCGGCCCAGAAGAAGCCGACCACCAGGAGCGCGCAGATGATCGACAGCAGCATCGGCTTGGTGAAGTCGACGCTGCCGATCGTGAAGATCGGCTTGAAGTCGAACTCGCTCAGGCCGGGGGCCGGGAAGCCGCAGCCGGAGTTCAGGTGGCAACCGGCCTCGGAGGCGAGCTGGACAACGTCAGCACCCACCACAGACTCCTTCGTTCTGACGCATGGTTACGGCGACCTCGGTGTGTCGGCGTGGCCTGCGGCCACGGTGCGGCACTGGAACTAGTTGGATTTCTCGCGGACCCTGCGCGGCGCGTATCCCTGCCGCGGGATCTTCGAAAGCTTCGTGGAGCCGGGGGGCGATCCGTCCGATCATCGGAGAGACCTGGCCGCATCCCGTACTCCGCCGTTGGGACGGACGATAGCAGTCTGTCGGAGGGGCATAAACACCGCCCCCCTCGCGCGGGGGACAGCTCGCCCCGCTCACGGTTGACGCCCCGATTTCGGCTTCCCGTCGGGTTCCACGTAGTACATCTTCACCTTGAGCCAGCCCCGCACCTGGAACACCGTCCAGATGATCGCGAGGCCGAGCAGGGCGAAACCGAAGACCTTGTGGTCGAAGAACGAGAGGTGTTTGGCCACGGCCAGCAGCACGCCGATCGCAAGGATCTGAGTGGTGTAGACCATCAGCGCGGCCGGCATCAGCATCTGCGGGTTGTTCCGGGTCAGCCGGTCGAGCGCGACCTGGCCGAAGCCGAAGAAGCCGATCACCACCACCGTGGCGAGCAGGGCGCCGAGCAACCCCTTCCCCTGGGCAACCCCGAAGGAGATCGCCATGGCGACAACTCCGGCGGCCGCAGTGGGAATTGCGGCGCCACGGAGGATCCGGGCGTCGTGGGACGGCATGTCGGCAGCTCCGGCGGCATGTCGGTGACAGGGGGACGAACGAGGAACACAGGTACTGGACGAGCGAAGCACCGCGGGCAGCCGTTCGACGGCGAGCCCGTCGAGGGAGACCGACCAGGGACGGAAGTCCTCCACCTGTCAGGTCTTTCGGCGCGTTCTCGGTACTCGTGAACGGTATCACAAACTATTTGATGAGAGCTTTACCATGAACGTGTGGTACCTGTCACACCGTCGGCCCACGAGTGCCGCCGAACGGGCGACTCCACCCGGCCCAATCGGAGTTGACGCCGCGTCACCCGCGCCGCTGGCCCCGGGTTCCGGCCGCGCTCGCGCCGGTGCCGAGTCGGCCCAGCAGCTCCTTGTCCTTCGCCGAGAGCTCGGCCATCGCGGCCGGGGCCGGCTGCTCGGCGGCCGCCGCGACCGGGGCCGTCGGAGCCGCCACCGGGGCCGCCTCGACGGAGCCGTCGACCGAGCCGTCGGCGGTGCGGTAACGGGGCGGCACGAAGGGCTGCACGGCCTTCGGGGCGCGCGGCCGGAACCGCGGCACCAGCAGCACCACCAGGCCGAGCAGGCAGAGCCCGGCCATCGTGAGGATCACCGTGCGGCCGGTGTTGGTGACCGAGACCGCGACCGTGCCGAAGGCGATCAGCGCGGCCCAGAAGTACATGATCAGCACGGCCCGGCTGTGCGAGTGCCCGACCTCCAGCAGCCGGTGGTGCAGGTGCTGCTTGTCCGCCGCGAACGGCGACTTGCCGGCCCAGGTGCGGCGCACCACGGCCAGCAGCAGGTCGGCCAGCGGCAGCGCGATCACGGTCAGCGGCAGGATCAGCGGGATGTAGATCGGCACCAGGGCGTGCACGGTGAGGGTCTTGGACCCGGTCTGGGCGCTGATCAGGTCGGGGTCGACGCGGCCGGTGATGGAGATCGCGGCGACCGCCAGCATCAGGCCGAGCATCATCGAGCCGGAGTCGCCCATGAAGATCCGCGCGGGGTGCAGGTTGTGCGGCAGGAAGCCCAGGCACATCCCGATCAGCACCGCGCTGAACAGCGCGGCGGGCGCGGCGTCGTTGACCCCGTACCCGAGCCACAGCCGGTAGGAGTACAGGAAGAAGGCCATCGCGGCGATGCAGACCATGCCGGCGGCCAGGCCGTCCAGGCCGTCGATGAAGTTCACCGCGTTGACCATCACGACCACCAGCGTGACCGAGATGATCATGCCCTGGGTGGGGGTGACCGCGACCGGGCCGTAGCCGGGCACCGGGATGGAGATCACCGTGACGCCCTGCCAGACCATCACGCCGGCGGCGATCATCTGCCCGCCGAGCTTCACCAGCGCGTCCACGCCCCACTTGTCGTCCAGGACGCCCAGCACGAACATGATCCCGGCCCCGGAGAGCAGCGCCTTGACGTCCGCGCTCTGGACGAACAGCCGTCCCAGGTTGGTGAGTTGGGAGGCCGCGAGCAGGCCGGCCAGCAGGCCGCCGAACATCGCGATGCCGCCCAGCCGCGGAGTCGGCTCGCGGTGCACGTCGCGCGCCCGTACGGCGGGCATCGCGCCGGCCGCGATGGCGAACTTCCGGACCGGGCTGACCAGCAGGTAGGTCACCGCCGCCGAGACGAACAGGACCAGCAGATACTCACGCACCACTGGCCTCCAGGGTCACGGTCCGACGGTCGAGTACGCAGCGTACTCCGGCGCTGGTTGGGGGTTCGAGGTGCGTCACCACGGTGCACACCTTATTGACTCCGACGCCGTGTCCCCGCATCGCGGTTCGCCTCCGCGGGCGCGAACCGCTCAGCGGCGCCCGGCGAACGCCCGCGCGAGCTCCCGCACCCGGGCCCTGACCTGCTCCACCGGCTCCCCGGCGAGCACCCGGCCGAGCAGTCGGCCGACCTCGGTCAGCTCCTCCTCCCCCATCCCCTGGGCGGCGCAGGCCCCGGTGCCGACCCGGATCCCGGAGGTCTCGGTGGGCGGCGCCGGGTCGTACGGGACCGCGCACCGGCCGAGCATCAACCCGGCGGCGGCGCATCGGCGTTCGGCCTCCACGCCGGTCAGCCGCAGTCCGCTCAGGTCGGCGGTGACCAGGTGGGTGTCGGTGCCGCCGGTGAGCGGCTGGGCCCCGGCAGCGGCCAGTTCGGCGGCCATCGCCCGGGCGCCGGAGACCGCCCGCCGGATGTAGGCGGTGTAGCCGGGGGTGGCGGCCTGGGCCAGCGCCACCGCCTTGGCGGCCACCTCGTTCATCGCCGCCCCGCCCTGGGTGAACGGGAACACCGCCCGGTCGATCCGGTCGGCCAGCTCCGCGGTGCACAGCAGCAGCCCGCCGCGCGGCCCGCGCAGCAGCTTGTGGGTGGCGGCGACGGTGACGTCGGCGTACGGCACCGGGGAGGGCGCGGCGCCGGCCGCGACGAGCCCTGCGGTCTGCGCGGCGGCGGCGATCAGGTAGGCGTCCACCTCGTCGGCGATCCGCCGGAAGGCCGCCCAGTCGACGTGCCGCGGGTAGGAGATGCCGCCCGCCACGATCGCCTTCGGGCGGTGCTCGTGGGCGAGCCGGCGGACCTGCTCCAGGTCGATCCGGCCGTCCTCCTCGCGCACCCCGTAGCCGATGAACTGGAACCAGCGGCCGGAGAAGTTGGCGCGCGAGCCGGCGCTCAGATGGCCGCCGTGCTCCAGCGACATCGCGAGCACCGCGTCGCCCGGCCGCAGCAGCGCCGCGTAGGCCGCCAGCATCGCCGAAGTCCCGGACCGGGGTTGGACGTTGGCGTGCGGGGCGGCGAACAGTTCGCGGGCCCGGTCGACCGCCAGCAGCTCCACCGTGTCGGCGGGCGCGCAGCCGGTGTGGTGGCGGCGGCCCGGGTAGCCCTCGGCGTACTTGTCGACCAGCGGGCCGGCCAGCGCGGCCAGCACGGCGTCGGTGGCCAGGTTCTCCCCGGCGAGCAGTTGCAGGCTGTCGGCGCGGCGCTCGGCCTCGGCGGTGAGCAGGTCGGCGATCAGCGGGTCCGCCGCGCGCAGGGCCTCGGCGGCCTCCCAGTGGGTCTCTTGGGCATCGGCGACCGTCATGGTGCGGCTCCCGGGCTGGAGTTCCCCCGGCGGCGGGCCGGAGGCCGGTGGGGGGCTGAGATTCCTCCAGCGTAGGTCCCAGGTCCCGCCCGGGCCCGCCCGCACACGCGGGCCTAGTCCGTTCCGGTCGCCTCCACGTCCTGCGCACCCGGCCTTCACGAATTCTCCACCAGAACTTTAGTGGAGGACGCTCAAGTCACCGCTTCACACCGGTCAGTGCGGTCACCACCGGGTCCAGCGCGCCGAATATCTCCTCGCCGCAGTCCCGGAACATGCCGATCGGGGCGCCGTACGGGTCCCGCAGCTCGTCCGACTCGGGCGACGCGGCCAGCAGCCAGCCGCGCAGGGCGGCGGCCGCCCGGACCAGTGCGCGGGCGCGCTCGGTCAGCCGAGCGCCGTCCCGGGGGTCCGGCAGGGTGCGCGGGTCGACCCGCTGCACCAGCCGGGTGAACTCCTTGAGCGTGAAGGTGCGCAGCCCCGCCGAGTGCCCCATGGAGATCACCTGCGCCCGGTGGTCCAGGGTCGCGGTCAGCACCAGGTCGGCGTCGATCACGTGCTCGTCCAGCAGCTCCCGGCCGGAGAAGTGCGCGCTGTCCGCGCCGTACTCGCCGAGCACGGTCGCGGCGTGCGCCTCCATCGGCGCGCCCTCGTGGCCCCAGGTCCCGGCGCTCTCCACCACGATCCGCCGGCCGACCCGGTCCCCCAGCCGGGAGTCCAGCTCCAGCCGGGCGAGCCGCTCGGCGATCGGCGAGCGGCAGATGTTGCCCGTGCAGACGAACAGGATGCGGAAGGTGTCCAGCGGCAGCGGCTGCGGGTACGCCGCCAGGCCGCCGCCCGCCCCGTACAACGGAGGCGCGGTCAACTGCCGGCCTCGACGTCCGGAGCGACCTCCCTCAGCTGCTCGACGCTGATCGCGCCCGCCCGCAGCACCACCGGCACCTTGCCGGTGACGTCGACGATGGTCGAGGCCGTGGCGTGGTCGGCCGTCCCGCCGTCGAGGTAGATCGACACCGCGTCGCCGAGCTGCGCCTCGGCCTCGTCGCAGGTGGCCGGCGAGGGGCCGCCGGTCTTGTTCGCGGAGGAGACCGCGAGCGGGCCGGTGGCGTTCAGCAGCTCCAGGGCGACCGGGTGCAGCGGCATCCGGACCGCGACGGTGCCCCGGGTCTCGCCCAGGTCCCAGCGCAGCGACGGCTGGTGACGGGCCACCAGGGTCAGACCGCCCGGCCAGAACGCGTCCACCAGCTCCCAGGCCTGCTCGGAGAAGTCGGTGACCAGCCCGTGCAGCGTGGTCGGCGAGCCGACCAGCACCGGCGAGGGCATGTTGCGGCCGCGGCCCTTGGCCGCCAGCAGCGCTCCGACCGCCTCCGGGGAGAAGGCGTCCGCGCCGATCCCGTACAGGGTGTCGGTCGGCAGCACCACCAGCTCGCCGCGGCGGATCGACGAGGCGGCCTCACGCAGGCCGCTGGCACGGTCCTGGGCATCGGAGCAGTCGTATCGGCGGCTCATCGGTGCAATCCCCTTCCGGTGGCTTTGGTCATCTCAGCGCAGCTGGTCACCGCGCTGCTCGGTACGGCGCCGGTGGTCACAGTGAAGCCCGGCGCGCCGTGCTGCGGTCCCCGACGTTCACAGCGACGCCCTGCGGGCCGTCGTGAAACGCGGGCGGTTGTTCAGGTCCCGGTGGTCCGCGGCGTCCGTCCAGCCGGCTTCCTCGCGGAAGATCCACGGCACCTGGCCGCCCTGGGTGTCCGCGTGCTCGATCACCACCGCGCCGCCGGGGCGCAGCAGCCGGGCGGCCACCCGCTCGATGCCGCGGATGGTGTCCAGCCCGTCCTCGCCGGAGAACAGCGACATCTGCGGGTCGTGGTCGCGGGCCTCGGGCGCCACGTACTCCCACTCTGTGAGCGGGATGTACGGCGGGTTGCTGATCACCAGGTCGAAGCGGCCGTCCCAGCCGCGCTCGTCCGCGAAGGCCCGGGTGGCGTCGCCCTGGTGCAGGTGCACCCGGGCCCGGTCGGGGCTGGCCTCGACGTTGCGGCGGGTGTAGCGCAGGGCGCCCTCGTCGAGTTCGAAGGCGTGCACGGTCGAGCGCGGCAGCTCCTGCGCGAGGGCCAGCGCGATCGCCCCGGAGCCGGTGCACAGGTCGACCACCAGCGGCTCCGCGACATCCATCGCCCGGACCGCGTCTATCGCCCACTCCACCACCGACTCGGTCTCCGGCCGGGGCACGAACACCCCGGGGCCGACCTCGAGTTCCAGGTAGCGGAAGAACGCCCGCCCGGTGATGTGCTGCAGCGGCTCGCGCTGCTCGCGCCGGGAGATCGCCTCCCAGTAGCGCGCGTCGAAGTCGCCGTCCGGCACGGTGTGCAGCTGGCTGCGCTTCACGCCGTGGATGTACGCCGCCAGCTCCTCCGCGTCGAAGCGCGGCGAGGGCACGCCGGCCGCGGCCAGGCGCTGGGTGGCCTGGGCCACCTCGGCGAGCAGCAGGTTCATCCCACGGGCCCCTTAAGGGTCTGTCTGACGACTCCCGTCGGATAGCGGGCGTCGTTGGAGTGCGTGCATCGGCGGTGCGGAGGATGGGGGTCCCTCCCGGCCGAAGGCTGGGGGAGAATCCATGCGGAGCATAGGTGACTGACGACAAGCCGGCGAGGCGCGTGCTCCGGCGGCGACCGCCCGGCGGGTGTCGTCAGACAGACCCTAGGCTCAGTTCTCCTGCGCGGCGGCCAGCTTGGCCGCGGCGTCGGCGTCCACACAGGACTGGATCACCGCGTTCAGCTCGCCGTCCAGCACCTGGTCCAGGTTGTAGGACTTGAAGCCGGTGCGGTGGTCGGAGATGCGGTTCTCCGGGAAGTTGTAGGTCCGGATGCGCTCGGAGCGGTCCACGGTGCGCACCTGGCTGCGGCGGGCGTCGGACGCCTCCCGCTCGGCCTCCTCCTGCGCGGCGGCCAGCAGCCGCGAACGCAGGATGCGCATCGCCTGCTCCTTGTTCTGCAGCTGGCTCTTCTCGTTCTGGCAGGACGCCACGATACCGGTCGGCAGGTGGGTGATCCGGACCGCGGAGTCGGTGGTGTTGACCGACTGGCCGCCGGGGCCGGAGGACCGGTAGACGTCGATCCGCAGGTCGTTGGCGTGGATCTCCACCTCGACCTCCTCGGCCTCCGGGGTGACCAGCACGCCCGCGGCGGAGGTGTGGATGCGGCCCTGCGACTCGGTCGCGGGCACCCGCTGCACGCGGTGCACGCCGCCCTCGTACTTCAGCTGCGCCCAGACGCCGTGGCCGGGCTCGGCGTTCCCCTTGGTCTTCACGGCCACCGAGACGTCCTTGTAGCCGCCGAGGTCGGACTCGTTGGCGTCGATGATCTCGGTCTTCCAGCCCAGCCGCTCGGCGTACCGCAGGTACATCCGCAGCAGGTCGCCGGCGAACAGCGCGGACTCCTCGCCGCCCTCGCCGGCCTTGACCTCCAGGATGACGTCCTTGTCGTCATTGGGGTCGCGCGGCACCAGCAGCAGCCGCAGTTCCTCGGTCAGCTCCTCCCGGCGGGCCTCCGACTCCTTCGCCTCGGCGATGAACTCCGGGTCCTCGGCGGCCAGTTCGCGCGCGGCGACGATGTCCTCGCCGGCCTGCTTCCAGGCCAGGTAGGTCCGGGTGATCGGGGTCAGCTCGGCGTACCGCTTGGCCAGCTTGCGGGCGTTCGCCTGATCGGCGTGCACGGACGGGTCGGCCAGCCTCTTCTCGAGGTCGGCGTGCTCGACGAGGAGCTCTTCGACTGCCTCGAACATCGGTTGGTCCTACTTCCGTGAGAGTGCCGCGGTGCCGTGGCGGGAGAACGGGGAGAGACGCGAACGGCGCCGGCCCGGACGCCCCCGTGAACCGACACGGAGGCACCCGAGACCGGCGCCGTGGAAGCGCTAGGCCTTGTTGCCGGAGAGCTTCTTGCCGAAGCGGGCCTCGAAGCGCGCCACGCGGCCACCGGTGTCCAGAATCTTCTGCTTGCCGGTGTAGAAGGGGTGGCAGTTCGAGCAGACCTCGGCGCGGATCTCGCCGCTGGTCTCGGTGGAACGAGTGGTGAACTCGTTGCCACAGGTGCAGGTCACCTTGGTGAGCACGTACTCCGGGTGAACGTTGGGCTTCAAGGGATTCTCCTAGATGTTCGGGAGGGCACCGGGTCGGCGGCCGGACAGCCGCTCGTGAACCGGGACCGACGGACCAGTGTGCCAGCACTGCCCGCATCTTCCCAAACCGGGAGGCGGATCCCGCTATTCCGCCGCCCCGGCCACCGTGCCCGTCCGCACGGTCGGACTCGCGGTCGGACTCGCGCTCGGACTCGCGCCGGTGCTCGCCCACGCACTCGCCGCGGCGGACGCGGACGGGTCGACCTGTGCGGGGTTGGTGGGCTGGGCGGAGACCACCGCCTGCGGCACCGCCTGGTCGGCGCGCAGCGCGGCCCACAGCTGGTCGGCGTCGGGCTTCCTGGGGACCACCCGGTTGGGGTCGCTGGGGGCGTAGGCCACCGGCAGGGTGACCATGGTGAGCTGGTCCGGGCCGATCCGCTTCAGCGTCTGCGCCAGGCCCACCAGCGAGTTCACCGAGGCCAGGTCGGAGTCGGTGGTCAGCGCGCTGGTCAGCTTGTTGCCGAGGTTCCACATCGCCACCGGGTTCGAGGTCAGGCCCATCGAGCCGATCCGGGCGAGCATCGCCTTGACCATCTCCTTCTGCAGCTCGATCCGGCCCAGGTCGCTGCCGTCGCCGACGCCGTGCCGGGTGCGCACGAAGGCGAGCGCCTGCTGCCCGCCCAGGTGGTGGCTGCCGGCGGCCAGCTGCAGTCCGCTGTCCTTGTCACTGATCGGGACGGTGGTGGTGACGTCGACGCCCCCTATCGCGTCGATCAGCGAGGCGAAGCCGGTGAAGTCGACCTCGACGAAGTGGTCCATCCGCATCCCGGTGAGCTGCTCGGTGGTCCTCACCGCACAGGCCGGGCCGCCGACCTCGAAGGCCGAGTTGAACATCGCGCTGCGCGCGGCGGCGACCGGCTTGCCGTCGGTGCCGGTGCAGGCGGGCCGGGCGACCAGGGTGTCGCGCGGTATCGAGACCACCGAGGCGGCGGTGTGCGACTGGTTGACGTGCACCACCATCGCGGTGTCCGAGCGGGCGGTGTCGCCGGTGTCACCGCCGGCCAGGTTGCCGTTGGCGCCGGAGCGGGAGTCGGAGCCGAGCACCAGCAGGTTGAAGGCGCCGCCGGTGGAAGCGGGCGGCCGGGCGCTGCCGAGCTGCCCGGAGATGTCGACGCTGTGGATGTTCCCGTTCAGCTTCCAGTAGGCGACACCGCCGAGCGCCGCACCCGCCACCAGCAGGCCGGACAGGGTGACCAGCGCGATCCGCACCGCTCGGCGCCGCGGGCTGCGGTCCTTCGTGTGCTCGGCCATATCGCCTCATTTCCCCTGTAGTGCGACCTTTCGATCATAAGTGACGCAGCGGTGGGGCGGTCCGGTTCTGAACGGGGCCTGAGAAACGCGTGAGACCCCGCACCGCGCAAGCGGTACGGGGTCTCGGGGGCGTGACGCGTCAGTCGCTGGAACCGGGGGTGGTCTTGGCGATCTGCATCAGGAACTCGGCGTTCGACTTGGTCTGCTTCATCTTGTCGAGCAGCAGCTCGATCGCCTGCTGCGAGTCGAGCGCGTGCAGCACCCGGCGCAGCTTCCAGACGATCGACAGCTCCTCGTGACCGAGCAGGATCTCCTCCTTGCGGGTGCCGGAGACGTCCACGTCGACGGAGGGGAAGATGCGCTTGTCGGAGAGCTTCCGGTCGAGCTTGAGCTCCATGTTGCCGGTGCCCTTGAACTCCTCGAAGATCACCTCGTCCATCCGCGAGCCGGTCTCGACCAGCGCGGTGGCCAGGATGGTCAGCGAGCCGCCGTTCTCGATGTTGCGCGCGGCACCGAAGAACTTCTTCGGCGGGTACAGCGCGGTCGAGTCGACACCACCGGACAGGATGCGGCCGGAGGCGGGCGCGGCCAGGTTGTAGGCGCGGCCCAGGCGGGTGATCGAGTCCAGCAGGATGACCACGTCGTGGCCCAGCTCCACCAGGCGCTTGGCGCGCTCGATGGCCAGCTCGGCGACGGTGGTGTGGTCCTCGGCCGGGCGGTCGAAGGTCGAGGAGATGACCTCGCCCTTCACCGACCGCTGCATGTCGGTGACCTCTTCCGGACGCTCGTCGACCAGGACGACCATCAGGTGGCACTCGGGGTTGTTGTGCGTGATCGCGTTGGCGATCGACTGCATGATCATGGTCTTGCCGGTCTTCGGCGGGGCCACGATCAGACCGCGCTGGCCCTTGCCGATCGGCGACACCAGGTCGATGATCCGGGTGGTCAGGACGCCCGGGTCGGTCTCCAGGCGCAGCCGCTCCTGCGGGTACAGCGGGGTCAGCTTGCCGAACTCGGGGCGGCCGCGGCCGCTGTCCGGGTCCATGCCGTTGACGGAGTCCAGGCGGACCAGCGCGTTGAACTTCTCGCGGCGCTCGCCGTCCTTCGGCTGCCGGACGGCGCCGGTGATGGCGTCGCCCTTGCGCAGGCCGTGCTTGCGGACCTGGGCCAGCGAGACGTAGACGTCGTTCTGGCCGGGCAGGTAGCCGGAGGTCCGGACGAACGCGTAGTTGTCCAGGATGTCCAGGATGCCCGCGACGGGAATCAGGACGTCGTCGTCGCTCAGCGGGACCTCGGGGCCGGCCGCGCCCTCGAAGCCGTCGCGGCGACGGCCCCGGCGGTCGCGGTAGCGGCCACGGCGGCCGCGGCGACCGTCGCCGAACTCGTCGTCGTCGTAGCCGCCCTGCTGCTGGGCGCCGCCGCCCTGCTGCTGCGAACCGCCCTGCTGGTTCTGGCCCTGGCCCTGGTTCTGCTGACGGCTCTGGCCGCCGTCCTGCTGCTGCGAACCGCCCTGCCGGTCGGCGCGGTCGCGCTCGCGGCGGTTGCGGCGGTCCCGGCGGGACTCGCGGACGTCGTTGTCGCTCTCGGCCGTGGCGGCCTCGGTGCGCTCGCCGCCCTCGCGGCGGTCGCGGCGGTCCCGGCGGTCACGGCGCTCGATCCGGCCCTCGCCCTCGGCGGCGGCGGGGCGCTGGCCCTCCGCCTTGGCCTCGGCGACGACGGCGGACTGGGCCTGCTCGGCGGCAGCGGCCTCGGCGGTCGGGGCGCCGGCGGCGGCGGTGGCCCGGCGGCGCGGACGCTCGGCCCGGGCGGCGGCGGCCGCGGTCTCGCTGGCGGCCTGCACCGGGATCTCGATCTGCGCCTGCGGCTGCGTCTCGGTGGCGGCGGCGGCGCGGGTCCGGCGGGCCGGCTTCTCCTCGGCGGCCGGGGCCTCCGCGGCGGGAGCCTCGACGGCGGGGGCGGCGGCCTTGGCGGCCTTCTTGGCGGCCGGAGCGGCGGGGGCGGAACCGCCCGCGAGCAGCGGGTCTCCGCCGCTCTTCTCCTTGATGGCCTCGATCAGCTGGCTCTTGCGCATCCGCCCGGTACCGCTGATCCCGAGGGTCGAGGCGAGCTTCTGGAGCTCGGCCAGGACCAGGCCGTCCAGGCCGGCGGCAGCGGTACGACGGCGTCGCGCCGGAGCCGCGGGGGCGGCGGCTGCGTCCGACGCTTCGGCGTCCGGGCGCGCGCCCATCAGATCGGTGGTGTCGCTCACTAAGGGTCCTTCCCTGGAGCGGACGTCGGCCTGTCTGGCACGGCGACCGGTTGTGCTGTCCTGTCCAACGTCTCTTTGCGCTGGTCAGGGGCTGGATTCCCCCGAAAGGCTGATCCTTTCCGGGGAGCTGCGAAGTGCGATGCACTGTGGTGCGAAGTGACGCGGATGGTCGGAACTCGTGCCGACCTCGCTGCGCCTGCGATGCCCGGGCCCCCGTCGCGCGGCGGCATTCCGGGCCCCGCCCGACCAGGCCTCAGTGCGGAGGCTGCGGGTGGGAGTCTGGTGCCGTCACGGCTTCGGGATGGGCCGCAATCGCGCAGGCAGGCTGCGTACGCGGTGTGGCGGACTCCCGGAGAATCGTGCTCCCGAGCTTCCGGCCCCCGTGACGACGGGAGATCGGGATCGGGATGCGTCGCACCCGGCCCCGGAGGGCACCTGGTGCAGCAATGAGGTTAACACTACCTACCCCCTGACACATTCCCCAGCCCTGTCCTTGTCAATCGTGTCCGTCTCACATGTCGAGTGGCAGGACGGTGGCGCCGGTGCGGTCGAGCTCCAACCGGTGTGCCGCGAACTGCGGACCGGCGAAGTTGAGGACCTTGTCGGCGCCGGCCTCGTCGGTGAGCGCGAGCACGGTCGGTCCGGCACCCGAGATGACCGCGGGGACGCCCTCGGCGCGCAGCGCGCCGACCAGGGCGGCGCTGTCCGGCATCGCGGAGGCGCGGTAGTCCTGGTGGAGGCGGTCCTCGGTGGCGGTGAGCAGCAGTTCGGGGCGGCGGGTGAGCGCCTCGACCAGCAGGGCGGCGCGGCCGGCGTTGAGCGCGGCGTCGGACAGCGGGACCGTCTTGGGGAGCAGGCCGCGGGCGGTCTCGGTGAGCACCTCGGTGGACGGGATGAACACCACCGGGACGACCCGGTCGGAGGGGTCCAGCGTGATGGTGCGGGCGAGGCCGTCGTCCTCGGTCCAGGCGACGGTGAAGTTGCCGCGCAGACAGGCGGCGACGTTGTCGGGGTGGCCCTCCAGCTCGGAGGCGAGGGCGAGCAGCGCGTCGTCGTCGAGCGCGGAGGCGCCGCCGATGGTGACCGCGCGGGCGGCGACGATGCCGGCGCAGATCGCCGCGGACGAGGAGCCGAGGCCGCGGCCGTGCGGTATCCGGTTGGCGCAGACCACTTCGAGGCCGCGGGGCTGTCCGCCGAGCCGGTCGAAGGCGGCGCGCATCGAGCGGACCACCAGGTGGCGCTCGTCGCGGGCCAGGTTCTCGGAGCCCTCGCCGGCGATGTCCACGCTGAGTCCGGAGTCGGAGACGCGCACCACCACGTCGTCGTAGAGGCCCAGAGCGAGGCCGAAGGCGTCGAAGCCGGGGCCGAGGTTGGCGCTGGTCGCGGGGACGCGGACCCGGACGGCGGCGGCGCGGAACGCGGGACCGGCCATGCGGTGGACTCTCCTGGGGAGTGAGATGAGGCCCGGACGACGGGGCCTGCGTGGTACGGCGGCGGGGCGTCAGGCGCGCGGATCACGGCGCGGCCCGCCGGGGTCCAGCGTATCGAAGAGAAGTTCCAGAGCGGTACACCCTGCTCGGCTTCGATCTTCCGTGTTGCCAAAGAAGCGTGAAAACGCCGCTGAATTGACTCGAAAGAGGCCGCCCCGGGCCGGCCCCCCGTCGGGGGGCCGGCCCGGGTGCTGACGTGCGGTCAGCCGGCTGACGTCCGGTCAGTCCAGCAGGCCGAGGCGGACCGCGGCGGCCTCCGCGTCGATCGGGACGATCTGCGGCTGCGGCGCGCCGGCCACCGCCCAGTCCGGGTCCTTCAGGCCGTTGCCGGTGACGGTGCAGACGATCCGCTGGCCGGGGTCGACCAGGCCGGCCTCCGCCTTGGCCAGCAGGCCGGCCACCGAGGCGGCCGAGGCGGGCTCCACGAAGACGCCCTCCTGCGCGGCCAACAGGCGGTACGCGGACAGGATCTGACGGTCCGTCACCTTGTCGATGAGGCCGCCGGACTCGTCCCGCGCGGCGAGCGCGAAGTCCCAGGAGGCGGGGTTGCCGATCCGGATCGCGGTCGCGATGGTCTGCGGCTTGAGCACCGGGGCGCCGTCCACGATCGGGGCCGAGCCGGACGCCTGGAAGCCCCACATCCGCGGGGTGCGGGCGGCCAGGCCGTCCGCCGCGTACTCGCGGTAGCCCTTCCAGTAGGCGGTGATGTTGCCCGCGTTGCCGACCGGGAGGACGTGGATGTCGGGGGCGTCGCCGAGCATGTCGACGATCTCGAAGGCGGCGGTCTTCTGGCCCTCGATGCGCACCGGGTTGACCGAGTTGACCAGCGCCACCGGGTACTTCTCGGACAGCTCGCGGGCCAGCGTCAGGCAGTCGTCGAAGTTGCCGTCCACCTGCAGGATCTTCGCGCCGTGCACCAGCGCCTGGCCCATCTTGCCGAGGGCGATCTTGCCCTGCGGGACCAGCACCGCGCAGACCATCCCGGCCCGCACCGCGTAGGCGGCGGCGGAGGCCGAGGTGTTGCCGGTGGAGGCGCAGATGACGGCCTGGGCGCCGTCCTCCTTGGCCTTGGAGATGGCCATCGTCATCCCGCGGTCCTTGAAGGAGCCGGTCGGGTTGGCGCCCTCCACCTTGAGGTAGACGTCGCAGCCGGTGCGCTCGGAGAGCACCTGCGCGGGGACCAGCGGCGTGCCGCCCTCGAGCAGGGTGACCACCGGGGTGGAGGCGGTGACCGGCAGCCGGTCCCGGTACTCCTCGATGAGGCCGCGCCACTGGTGCGTGTGGGTGCCTCGGGCAATCACGGCGTTCATGTCTTACTCCCCTTCGACCCGCATGATGCTGGCCACGTCGCGCACGCTGTCCAGTGCGCGGAGCTTGTCGACCGTCGCCGACAGCGCGGCGTCGGTGGCGCGGTGGGTGACCACGACGAGCGCGGCGTCGCCGTCGCGGCCCTGCTGGCGCACGGTGTCGATGGAGACGCCGTGCTCGGCGAAGACGGACGCGACCTGGGCCAGCACACCGGCCCGGTCGTCCACGTCCAGGCTGACGTGGTACCGGGTGACGACCTCGTCCATCGGCTTGGCGGGCAGCTGGGCGTAGACCGAGTCGCCGGGCCCGGTGGTGCCGCTCAGCTTGTTGCGGCAGACCGCGACCAGGTCGCCGAGGACCGCGGAGGCGGTCGGCGAGCCGCCCGCGCCCGGGCCGTAGAACATCAGCCGGCCGGCCGCCTCGGCCTCCACGAACACCGCGTTGTAGGCCTCCCGGACGGAGGCCAGCGGGTGGCTGAGCGGGATCATCGCCGGGTGCACCCGGGCGGTGACCGAGGTGCCGTCGGCGGACCGCTCGCAGATCGCCAGCAGCTTGACCACGCAGCCCATCTGCTTGGCGGAGGCGATGTCGGCGGCGGTCACCTCGGTGATGCCCTCGCGGTAGACGTCCGCGGCGGTGACCTTGGTGTGGAAGGCGATCCCGGCCAGGATGGCGGCCTTCGCGGCGGCGTCGAAGCCCTCCACGTCGGCGGTCGGGTCGGCCTCGGCGTAGCCGAGCGCGGTGGCCTCCTCCAGCGCCTCGGAGTACCCGGCGCCGGTGGAGTCCATCTTGTCGAGGATGAAGTTGGTGGTGCCGTTGACGATGCCCAGCACCCGGTTCACCTTGTCGCCGGCCAGCGACTCGCGCAGCGGGCGCAGCAGCGGGATCGCCCCGGCCACCGCGGCCTCGTAGTAGAGGTCGGCGCCGGCCGCGGCGGCCGCGGCGTGCAGTTCCGCGCCGTCCTTGGCGAGCAGCGCCTTGTTGGCGGAGACCACCGAGGCGCCGTGCGCGAAGGCTTTCAGCAGCAGCGACTTGGACGGCTCGATGCCGCCCACCACCTCGACCACCACGTCGATGTCGTCGCGGCTCACCAGGGCCTCGGCGTCGGTGGTCAGCAGGTGCTCGGGCACCCCGGGACGGGGACGCCCGGCGCGCCGGACCGCGATGCCCGCGAGCTCGACCGGGGCGCCGATGCGCGCGGCGAGGTCGTCGGCCGTCGTCGTCATGATGCGCGCCACCTCGGAGCCCACCACACCACAGCCCAGCAACGCCACCTTCAGCGGGCGCGTACGCATCATCCGACTCCGCTCTGCATTCTTCGGTCCCCGCCGGGGCCTCTGGGGTCCCCGGGGGCTGTTCGGTCCCCACCAGTCTCCGGGACTTTCCGCACGGATCTACGGCTGGTCCACGTTCTGAGACGAAAATTTCGTCAGCCGATATCGAGCCGCAGGAGATCCTCCTCCGTCTCGCGGCGGACGATGACCCGGGCCGCGCCGTCCGCGACGGCCAGCACCGGAGGCTTGAGGGCGTGGTTGTAGTTGCTCGCCATCGACCGGCAGTACGCGCCGGTGGCGGGCACCGCGATCAGGTCGCCGGGGGCCAGGTCGGCCGGCAGGAAGGCGTCCCGGACCACGATGTCGCCGGACTCGCAGTGCTTGCCGACCACCCGGACCAGCATCGGCTCGGCGTCGCTGGTGCGGGAGACCAGCGCCACCGAGTACTCGGCGTCGTACAGCGCGGTGCGGATGTTGTCCGACATCCCGCCGTCCACGCTGACGTAGGTGCGCAGGCCCTCCAGCGGCTTGACCGTGCCGACCTCGTACAGCGTGAACGCGGTCGGGCCGACGATCGCCCGGCCCGGCTCCACCGAGATCCGCGGCACCGTCAACTCGGCCGCTGCGCACTCGCGTCGGACGATCTCGCTGAGCGAGGCGGCGATCTCGGCGGGCTCCCGCGGGTCGTCGTCGGCGGTGTAGGCGATGCCCAGGCCGCCGCCCAGGTCGATCTCCGGCAGCTCGACGCCGTGCTCGTCGCGGATCTCGGCGAGCAGGCCGACCACCCGGCGGGCGGCCACCTCGAAGCCCGCGAAGTCGAAGATCTGCGAGCCGATGTGCGAGTGGATGCCGCGCAGCTCCAGGCTGGGCTGCGCGAGCACCCGGCGGACCGCCTCGGCCGCCGAGCCGCCGTTCAGCGACAGCCCGAACTTCTGGTCCTCGTGCGCGGTGGCGATGAACTCGTGGGTGTGCGCCTCGACGCCGACGGTGATCCGGATCAGCACCGGCTGCCGCACGCCCTGCGCCCCGGCGATCTCGGCCAGCCGCTCGATCTCCTGGTAGGAGTCGACCACGATGTGGCCCACCCCGGCCTTCACCGCCTGCTCCAGCTCCGCCACCGACTTGTTGTTGCCGTGCAGCGCGATCCGCTCCCCCGGCATCCCGGCCGCCAGCGCCACGTGCAGCTCACCGGCGGAGCAGACGTCGACGTTCAGCCCCTCCTCGTGCAGCCAGCGCACCACGGCCTTGGAGAGGAACGCCTTGCCCGCGTAGTAGACGTCGGCGCGGTCGCCGAAGGCGTCCCGCCAGGCCCGGGCGCGGGCCCGGAAGTCGGCCTCGTCCATCACGTACGCGGGGGTGCCGAACTCGGCGGCCAGGGTGCGCACGTCGACGCCGCCGACGGTGGCGACGCCCTCGGCGTTCCGGGTCACGGTGCGCGACCAGACCTTGGGGTCGAGCGCGTTCAGGTCGGCCGGCGGGGCCTGGTAGTGGCCCTCGGGCAGCACGTCGCCGTGGCGGGGACCTGCGGGGTGGGCGGAGCGACTCATCTGTGGCTGACTTCCTCGACCTATGGCGAGGGGCGGCGACCGGTCGCCGTCGACCGGTCAGCCGCCCCCGCTGTGCTGCGCGGTGGGGGTGTGGTGCTTACATCCGCTCGGGCGCCGAGACGCCCAGCAGGTGGAGGCCGTTGGCCAGCGTCGTTCGCGTGGCGTCGGCCAGCCAGAGGCGGGCGTGCGTGAGGTCGGTGACCTCCTCGTCGCCCTTCGGCAGGATCTGGCAGTTGTCGTAGAACCGGTGGTAGGCGCGGGCCAGCTCCTCCAGGTACGTGGCCACGTGGTGCGGCTCGCGCAGCTCGCCGGCCTTGGCCAGCACCCGCGGGAACTCGCCGAGCTGGCCGAGCAGGTCGTTCTCCCACTCGGTGCTCAGCAGCTCCGGTTTGAAGTCCGCGCTGCGGGTGATGCCCTTCTCCACCGCGTTGCGCTGCACCGCGCTCATCCGGGCGTGCGCGTACTGCACGTAGTAGACCGGGTTCTCCCGGCGGGCGCTGGTCACCAGGTCGATGTCGATGGTGATGGTGGAGTCGGTGGACTGCCGCACCAGCATGTAGCGGGCGGCGTCCACGCCGATCCAGTCGATCACGTCGTCGATCGTGATGATGTTGCCCGCGCGCTTGGAGAGCCGGACCTCCTTGCCGTCGCGCAGCATCTTCACGAACTGACCGATCATCACCTCGATGTTGCGGTCCATGTCGTCGCCCGCGCAGGCCGCGATGGCCTTGAGGCGGTTGACGTAGCCGTGGTGGTCGGCGCCGAGCATGTAGACCGAGACCTCCGCGCCGCGGTCCCGCTTGCTCAGGTAGTAGGCGGCGTCGGCGGCGAAGTAGGTGGTCTCGCCGTCGGCCTTGATCAGGACGCGGTCCTTGTCGTCACCGAAGTCGGTGGTGCGCAGCCAGATCGCGCCGTCCCGGTCGAAGACGTGGCCCTGCTCGCGCAGCCGCTCGATCGCCTTCTCCACCGCGCCGGAGTCGTGCAGCGACTGCTCGGAGAACCAGGTGTCGAAGTGCACGCCGAACTCGGCCATCGACCGCTGGATCTCGGCGACCATCAGCTTCAGGCCCTCGGTGCGGAAGGTCTGCAGCTGCTCGTCCTCGGGCTGCTCCAGGATGCCGGGGACGCCCTCGGTGACGGCCTTGGCGATGTCGACGATGTACTCGCCGACGTAGCCGTCCTCGGGGACGGGCTGTCCGTTGGCGGCGGCCTTCAGCGACTTGGCGAACTTGGTGATCTGCACGCCGGCGTCGTTGAGGTAGTACTCGGTGGACACCTCGGCGCCGGTGGCCTTGAGCACCCGGGCCAGCGAGTCGCCGACGGCGGCCCAGCGGACGCCGCCGATGTGGATCGGGCCGGTCGGGTTCGCCGAGACGAACTCCAGGTTGATCTTCAGGCCCTTGAGCGCCTCGTTGCGGCCGTACGCCTCGCCCGCCTCGACGATGGTGCGCGCCAGCCCGCCCTGGGTGGCGGCGTCCAGCGTGATGTTCAGGAAGCCCGGACCGGCGATGTCGACCTTCGCGATGCCGGTGATCTCTCGCAGACGCCCGGCCAGGATCTCCGCGACGGCGCGCGGCGGCTTGCCGGCCGGCTTCGCGAGCTGGAGGGCCACGTTGGTGGCGTAGTCGCCGTGGTCCCTGTTCTTGGGCCGCTCGACCGTCACGTGCGCGGGCACGTCGACGGTCAGGTCGCCGGCCTCGATGGCGGCGCTGACGGCGGCCTGGACTGCCTGGGAGAGTTCTGCGGGTGTCACGGTGCCCAGCCTAGGCGAGACGGGGTACCCGACCGCCACTCGGTTTGCGGGTCGAGATCCGCGTCGCGCCGGCCACTGTGCTTCGTCTCGTCGAACGTCGCCGCTGGCGGGCACTTCTCACGGGTGCGGCTCCTCCGGCGGAACAAGTTCCTGCGGGTGTTCGCTCAGAGCTGAATCGCGGGGGGTTTGCGAACCGCTCCCGCCTGCGGTGCCGAAGTCGTACGCGAAGCGGCGCTCCGCACGCGGCGAGCGGGTCGATTCGCTCAGCCGCCGCACCAGCTCCACCAGGTCCGCCGGATCGAACGGCTTCGCCAGGTACCCGTCCACGCCCACCGAGGCGCCGCGCTCCAGGTCCGCCGGCGTGCAGGCGCTGACGATCGCGATCGGCAGGTGTGCGGTGTCGCGCGAGGCGCGCAGCCGGGCCGCCGTCCGCAGGCCGTCCAGGCGCGGCATCACCACGTCCAGGGTGATCACGTCCGGCGCGACCCGGCGGACCACCTCCAGGCACTCGGCACCGTCGGCGGCGGTCACCACCTCGAAGCCCTCCAGCTCCAGGTTGACCCTGATCAGTTGGCGGATCACCTCGCTGTCGTCCACCACGAGAACCCGCCCAGACGTCGCCGCCACCTCACCGAGGGTAGCCGCGCCCACCTCACCGCGTCCGCCCTTTCCGCACTTCCCCCACCCCCGACGACCCGTCAGCCCGCCCCACCCGAAACGCGTGCACGGACCACCCCCACGGCCTGGTAATGTTCTCCACGTCGCACCGAGCACCACGCGACCGGCCAACCGGCCCCCGTAGCTCAGGGGATAGAGCACCGCCCTCCGGAGGCGGGTGCGCAGGTTCGAATCCTGCCGGGGGCACTTCGGATAGAAGTGCAGTAGAGGTCCAGATCAGCGGAGTTCATCCGCCGGTCTGGACCTTCGTCGTTGTGGGGCCGGGGCTGGGTGCGCGGGCCGGTCGGCAGGGGTACGCGGCGGCGAGTAGGCTCCCGGCCGATATCAGGGAGGGCGTACGCATGGGGCAGGGGCAGCAGGTGCCGAGCCTGACGGATGAGCGGTTGTGCTGGTTGGCCGTTCGGGATCGGTTGGGGAAGAAAGCGCGCAGGGTCGGGCCGTTCGGCTGGTTGCTGGCGCTGACTGCGGCGTCGGGCGGGCGGCAGGGCGGGACTGCGGCGGGGATTGCCGGGGACATGCGGCGTGAGGGGTCGTCGGGGCGGATGCACGACTACGCGTTCGCGGTCGATGCGGCTTCGGAGCGGCTGTCCGCCGAGGAGCGCGGCCGCCTGCGGGCCACCGGCGAGGTGCCCGAGTGGTTCCTGGCGGATGTGGAACGGCGGGCCGCCGAGAGCCGGAAGCGGCGGTAGGTGGGGCGTCAGCGGGGTGGGTGGCGGCGGTGGGCTCCGCGGAGGATGAGGGCGGGGGTGGTGGGGTCGTAGGCGCCGCAGGCGGTGGTGGACCAGGGGGACCACTGCTGGGGGACGGTGTAGTAGGGGACCAGGGTGGGGCCGGGCTTGGCGGGGAGCAGGGCCGGGAGGACGTCGGGCTGCTGGCCGGCCAGGATCGCGCGGCGGCAGGACGGGCAGGCGGGACGGCGGTCGGCGGCGGCCTCGCGGGCCGTGTGGGTGGGCCGCTGGCGGGCCTTCTTGCCCTTGCGGGTCGGCTGGTGGCCGGCGGGTCCGTGCAGCGGGTTGTAGTAGCAGCGCACCGCGGGCGGCTCGGGCCGCTGCCCGGCGTGCAGCGCGTGCGCGGCGGCGAGCCGTTCGACGGCCTGTTCGGCGAGCACGACCGCGGCGGCCAGGTCGGGCAGGTCGGTCTCGGGCGCGTCGGCCTGGTCGAGCAGCCGGCCGGCCGCCTCGTACGCCTCCAGCGCCCACTGGTAGCTGCGGTGGGCGGCCGACTCGGCGGCGGAGAGCCGGAGTTCGGCGGCGCGGAAGACCGTGCCGGCGGCGGTGACCCGGTCCGCGGCCAGGGTGCGCAGCCGTTCGCGCAGCACCTCCCACTCGCCGATCAGCAGCGCCTGCTGTTCGCGCAGCTCGCGGCGGGTGGGGGGCGGCGCGGTCCGCTGGGGAGCGCGCAGCAGGCCGAGGAACCACCAGCGGCGGAACACCTGTCCGGGTCTCCTGTCCGTGTCCGTACGGGGCTGACGCCCCATTGTGGTCCGGATGCGAAGGAAGGGAAGGCCGGGGCGGGCGCGGAGGGCCGGTTGACGGGCCGTCAGCCGCCGGCGGCCTGCTTGAGCAGGTCCGCCACCGTGTGGTCGAAGTAGGCGCTGTAGGAGGTGTCGTCGGTGTCGCCGCCCTGCTGGTAGCCGCCGATGACGCCGACCACCTTGCCGGTGGCGGTGTCGACGAACGGGCCGCCGCTGGTGCCGCCCGGGAAGGAGGGGCAGTCGATGCGGCGCTGGAAGGTGTCCTGGCGGGCGGTGGCGTTGGTGCAGAGGATGGGCGCCTCGGTGCCGGCGGGGTAGCCGTACAGGCGGGTCTGGGCGGTCCAGGAGGCGTCGGTGCCCAACGGGTTGCCGCCGACCACGTCCTCGATCCGGCGGCCGCCCTGGGGGGCGACCCGGAGGATCGCGAAGTCCTCGTCGGGGTCGCTGCCGGAGCGCCAGCCGTCCGCGGTGTAGATCTTGGTGACCTGCCAACTGCCGTACGGGGTCTGGCCGTCACGATAGCCGGGGGCGAAGGTGACGCCGTCGGCGGTGTCGAGGCAGTGGGCGGCGGTGAGGATCAGGTCGCGGCCGGGGCTGTCGATCACGCTGGCGGTGCAGACGTGGTTGCCGGGGCCCGCGGCGCCGGTGAACAGCGCGCCGACCCGGTTGGCCTCGGGGCCCGCGGCGACGGCGGCGGTGACGCCGAGGGTGACGTCCGGCGGGGCGGTCGGCATGAGTTGGCGGGGCGCGTCGCTCGGGTCGATGGACTGGGCGGCGCGCTGCAGCTGTTCCTCCGCCTCGGACGGCGTGGGGCTGGGCGTCGGGCTCGGCGCCGCGGGGACGACGGTGGCCGCGGCGCTCGGGGCGGAGTCGGCCGACCCGGCGAAGGCACTGTCGTTCGAACGCGCGGTGTTGGCGGAGAGCAGGCCCACCGCCGCTATCGCTCCGGCCACGCCGACGGCGAGCACGGAGGTGACGACGACGGGTCGGAGCGAGCGGCGGCTGCGCGCCCTGCGGTGGCGTCCCAATCCTCGGCCCCGTTCCTGCCCGGTCGGCGGTCAACGCGGTGTCCACGCCGGGGACCGGCGTGGACACTGATACTGAACACTCAAAATATGCGCTGCCGAGCTGGAAATGCCGTGATGGGTGTCTGGGAGACTCGTGAGATTTCCGACGGCGGACAGCAGGTTCTCATGAACGGGCGCCGGAACGGGATCGACACCCTGAGTGCCGCGGCGTCAGGCGAGCACCTGCGCCTCGTCGGACTCGGCGGTCCTGCCCTCGGCCTCGCCCGGCGCCGGGCGGTGGTTGATCATCAGGAACGCGATCACCGCGGCCGCCAGCAGGATGCCCATCGCGACGGTGGTGGCCACCGTGTAGCCGTGCACCGCGCCCACCGCCTGGGTGGCCGGATCGGCGGCGTTGCGGCCGGCCACCGCCAGGTAGGTCGCGGTGGCACTGGCGGCGATGGTGTTGAGCAGCGCGGTGCCGATCGAACCGCCCACCTGCTGGGCGCTGTTGATGATCGCGGAAGCCGCGCCGGTCTCGTTCGGCGGGACGCCGAGGGTGGACAGGCTCATGGTCGGCATGAAGACCAGGCCCATGCCGAAGCCGAGCAGCAGTTCGGCGGGCAGCACCATGGTGCCGTACGGGCTGTCGACCTGGAGCTGGGTCAGCCAGGCCATGCCGCCGGCGCCGAACAGCAGCCCGGGGACGACCAGGTTCCGGGACGGGACGCGGGTCATCAGCCGGGAGGCGATGCCGGTGGCGGCGAGGATGATCGCGGCGGTCATCGGGAGGAAGGAGACGCCGGCCATGACCGGCGAGTACCCCTTGATGCCCTGCAGGTAGTAGGTGAGGAACAGGAACAGGCCGTACATGCCGATCACGGCGAGGCCGACCGAGAGCGCGCCGCCGGCCCGGTTGCGGTCGCTGATCAGGTGCATCGGCAGCAGCGCGTGCGCGGTGCGGCGCTCGACGAGGGCGAAGACCGCCAGCAGGACGACGCCCAGGCTCAGCGAGCCGAGCACCAGCCAGTCGCTCCAACCGCGGGAGACCGCTTCGGAGGTGCCGTAGACGATGGCGAGCAGGCCGCCGCAGCCGAGCACCGCGCCTGGCAGGTCTAGCGGGATGCGGTGCGCGCGGTCGATGTGGTCGCGCTGCAGCAGGTAGTACGCACCGATCGCGGCGGCGATGGCGATCGGGACGTTGACGTACAGGCACCAGCGCCAGGACAGGTACTCGGTGAGCAGGCCGCCGGTGATCAGGCCGATCGCGGCGCCGCAGCCGGCCAGAGCGCCGAAGACGCCGAAGGCGGTGGCGCGTTCGCGCGGGTCCTTGAAGGTGGTGGAGAGCAGCGACAGCGCCGACGGGGCGAGCAGGGCGCCGAACGCGCCCTGCAGGGCGCGGGCGATGAACAGCACCGCGCCGGTGGTGGCGAAGCCGCCGAGGGCGGAGGCGAACGCGAAGCCGAGCAGGCCGATGATGAAGGTCCGCTTGCGGCCGTACAGGTCGCCGATCCGGCCGCCGAGCAGCAGGAGTCCACCGAAGGCCAGCAGGTAGGCGGTGATCACCCACTGGCGGTTGCCGTCGGAGATGCCGAGCGCCTTCTGCGCGGACGGCAGGGCGATGTTCACGATGGTCGCGTCGAGCACGATCATCAGCTGGGCGATGGCGATGACCGCCAGGGCCCACCAGCGGCGCGGATCCGCCGCCTGGGAGTCGGGGGCGTGCTGGGGGGTCACCGTAGGGCCGCCTTCCGCAGATCGGGAGTGGGGCAAGGGAGCGCACGGCGCTTCCTCCACACAACTCCCGGTCAGGGAGAAGGGCAAGGCGGTATGTCCGGTTGTGTCACGATGTGGGACGGTGTCCCGGATGTCCGGCCGCATCGGCCACCCGGGACGGCTCCCGGGCTACAGCGCGCTGAGCTCGGTGACCAGGTCGTCCAGGCCGAGCGAGCCCTGGGAGAGCGCCGCCATGTGCCAGGCCTTCAGGTCGAACTCCTCGCCGCGGGCCTCCGCCGCCGCCCGCGCCGCCGCCCGGCCGCGCAGCCAGGCCCGCTCGCCGAGCTTGTAGCCGATCGCCTGGCCGGGCATGCCCAGGTAGCGGACCAGCTCGCTGTCCAGGAAGTCGACGGACAGGCCGCAGTACTCGCCGAAGAACTCCCGGGCGTTCTGCGGGTCCATCGCCTCGCCGGGACGGAACGGCGAGTCGGCGGGGAAGGACAGTTGGGCGTGCATGCCGATGTCGACGATCACCCGCAGCGCCCGCATCATCTGCGCGTTCAGGTAGCCCAGCCGGTGGCCGGGGTCGGTCAGGTAGCCGAGCTCGTCCATCAGCCGCTCCGCGTACAGCGCCCAGCCCTCCAGGTTGGCGCTGACGCCGCCGAGGGTGACCTGGTAGGTGGAGAGCCGGTCGGCGACGTGGGTCCACTGGGCGAGTTGCAGGTGGTGACCCGGAACGCCCTCGTGGTACCAGGTGGAGACCAGGTCCCACACCGGGAAGGCCTCCCGGCCCAGGGTGGGCAGCCAGGTGCGGCCGGGGCGGGAGAAGTCCAGCGACGGCTGGGTGTAGTACGGGGCGGCCGCGCTGCCGGCCGGGGCGATCCTCGACTCGACCCGCAGCAGCGGCTCGGCCAGGTCGAAGTGGACGCCCTGCAGGTCGGTGATGGCCTGGTCCATCAGGCCCTGCAGGTACTCCTGGACGGCCTGCTCGCCCCGGATCGCGGGACCCTCGGTCTCCAGCCACTTCATCGCGCGCATCGGGGTCTCCCCCGGCCGCACCTTCTCCGCCTCAGTACGCATCTGGGCGTCCAGCTCGTGGAACTGCTCCCAGGCCCAGGCGTACGCCTCGTCCAGGTCGAGCTCGGCGCCGGTCCAGTAGCGCACCCAGCGGGTGTAGCGCTCCCGGCCGACCGCGTCCGGGGTGTCGGCCGCGGCCGGGCCGTAGACGTCGCGCAGCCAGTCGCGCAGTTCGGCGAGGGCGGCGGTGGCCTGCACGGCGGTGGCGGTCAGCGCCTCCCGCAGGTGCTCCGGCGCGGGCCGGACGAACTCGGCGAACCAGCCGCCCTCCCGCTCGCCCGCGATCCACTCGCCGAACTGGCCCACCACGGTGGACACTTGACGGGGGCCCGACAGCAGCCCGCGGCGGATGCCCTCCTCCAGGGTCTCCTGGTACTGCTCCAGCGCCAGCGGCACCCGGGCCAGCCGGCGGCCCAGCCGCAGCCAGTCCTCGTCGGTGTCGGTGGGCAGCAGGGTGAAGACCTCGCGCAGGTTGTGCACCGGCGAGCCGAGGTTGCGCACCGCGCGGAACTCCTCGCCGGCGTCGTGCACCGCCAGCTCGGCGGTCAGGCGTTCGCGCAGCAGTCGGGCGCAGCGGCGCTCGGCCTCGTCGTCGGCGGCGCCCGCCGCCTCCGCGGCGTCCAGCGCGGCGAGGGTGCGGCGGGAGAGGTCGGCGAGGGCGGCGGAGCCGGCCGGCGAGAGGTCGGTCAGCCGGTCGTCCTCCGGGTTGAGCCCGAGGTAGGCCGCGGTCAGCGGGTCCAGTTCGGCGAGGGCGCGGACGTGGTCGTCGGCGATCCGGCGCGGGGTGGGGCCGTCCGTATGAGGAGTGATCAGTTCATGAACCATCCGGCCATCCTGTCGCAGCCGGTGGCGAATTCAACCCCTGTCGGTCCCCTGTGTGGTCAACCTTCGACTCGCCGTCAGCGAACGCACGGTGCGCCACGGGTCCCAGGTCGGCCGTCCCCGGGTGATCGGCTTGAACGCCAGCCCGATCAGCACCGAGCAGAAGTGCCCCAGGTCGGTGAAGGTGTGCGAGACCAGCAGCGGCACCAGGTAGAACCCCACCAGTGCGACCCCGTACACCCACCGCCAGGCCCCGGCGAAGGCGTACGTGAGCACGCCCTCGACCCCGGCCAGCGCGTACGAGACGCCGACGTCGACGGTGCTCGACATGTTCTCCGGCAGCACGTGGTGGTGCACGCCCCAGGCAACCACGCCCTCGCTGACGAAGGTCGCCACCACGTGCGCGGTCAGCGCCACCGTCAGCCAGCGCCAGGTGCCCAGCCAGCGCTCGGCCGGGACGTGGAAGAGGTGGAAGACCACGAAGTAGAACGCGAAGTTCGCCTGCTCCGTCCAGATCAGACTGGCCAGCAGCGCGTGCACCGGATGGGACGTCAACTGGTCGATGTTGGTGGACCGCTTCTCCAGGAAGAAGTCGAGCGTGCCCGGGTCCATCCGGGCCACCACGAAGCTCGTCATCGCCAGCACCGCCAGCCACACGTACGTGCCCGGGGACTTCCGGATCCACTGCCAGACCGCCCGCAACCACCGCACCGGCCGCTCCTCGCCGCCCAACCGCTGACACCTGGTCACATTCTGCGGTCGGCCGACCGCTCCCGCCCGGCAGGCGCCGGCCGGAGACGGCCGTGCTGGGAGGGGTGCGACGGCCCGCCGGACGATTACGCTGGCCCGCATGGCAGCGACCCCGTCCCCGCTCGAGGACCCCACCGCCGCGGAGCGCCCCCGCCGCGCCGCCTACCGCCGACTGCCCGTCCAGCAACGGCGCGAACAACTCATCGCCGTCGCCCTCGAACTCTTCGCCTCCCGCCCGCCCGAGGAGGTCTCCCTCGACGACGTCGCGGAGGCCGCCGGGGCCTCCCGCCCACTCGTCTACCGCTACTTCGCCGGCGGCAAGCAGCAGCTCTACGAGGCCGCCCTGCGCAGCGCCGCCACCGAACTCACCGCCCGGTTCTCCGTCGCCGACGCCACCGGCACCCCCACCGAGCAGCTCGGCGCCGTGCTCCGGCGCTACTTCGCGTTCGTCGCCGAGCACGCGGCGGGCTACGGCGCGCTGCTGCGCGGCGGCTCGGTGGCGGAGACGGCGCGCACCTCGGCGATCGTCGACGAGGTGCGGCGCGCCGCGCTCCGGCGCACCCTGCGCCACCTCGGCGTCCGCGAGGCCGGGCCGCGGCTCACCCTGCTGGTCCGCTCCTGGATCTCGGTGGTCGAGGCCTCCGCGCTCAGCTGGCTCGACGAGGGGCGGCAGATCCCGGTCGACTCGCTCTGCGACTGGCTGGTCGACCAGTTCGTGGTGATGGCCGGCGCGACGGCCGTCCGCGACGCCCAGACCGCGGAGGTCCTGCACGGCTGGCTCGCCCTGGAAACGGCGGACAGCCCGGCGGGAGTCCTGATCGGACGGCTACGCGACATAGGCCTTTAGGGGCCCGGGGAACGGCGGGGGTGCGTGGCGGCGAGGGTCACTGGGCGCTGCAAGGTCTCGGCGCATGGACGTCTCCGAAGACCTACCGCCGGACTGAGACCGCACCGCCACTCGCCTCGCAGTTCCCCGAGCCCCTGAAGACCTATGCCTGGCCCAGCGTCAGCGATTGCCGGCCCAGGCCCTCGACCTCCAGGGTGAGCTTGTCGCCCTCGCGGAGGAAGGGGGTGCCGGGGCGGCCGAGGGTGACGCCGGCGGGGGTGCCGGTGACGATGATGTCGCCCGGGTCGAGCCGCATGAAGTGGCTGAGGTAGCGGACGATCTCGTGCACCGGGAAGATCATGTCGGCGGTGCTGCCGTCCTGGCGGAGTTCGCCGTTGACCCAGAGGCGCAGGGCGAGGGCCTGCGGGTCGGGGACCTCGTCGGCGGTGACCAGCCAGGGACCGAGCGGGGTGAAGGTCTCGGCGGACTTGCTCTTGTCCCACTGGCCGCCGCGGTCGAACTGGAAGGCGCGCTCGGTGACGTCGTTGACGGTCGCGTAGCCGGCGATGGTGGCGGCGGCCTCCTCCGCGGTGGCGAGGTAGCGCCCGGTGCGGCCGATGACGACGGCGAGTTCGACCTCGTAGTCGGTCTTCTCGCTGCCGCGCGGGATGAGCACCTCGTCGTTGGGGCCGGCCAGCGTGTTGACGGGCTTCAGGAAGACCACCGGCTCGGCCGGGATCGCGGCGCCGGCCTCCTCCGCGTGGTCGCGGTAGTTGAGGCCGATGCCGACGATCTTGCCGGGGCGGGCGACCGGCGGGCCGATGCGCTGTCCGGTGAGGTCGACCACGGGGAGGGCGGCGAGGTCCACCGTCGCGGGGTCGAAGGCGGCGAGGAAGTCGCCGTCGAGGTCGGCGGTGAGCGGGGTGAGGTCGTGGGCGGTTCCGTCCGGGGCCAGTACGACCGGTCGTTCGCCGCCCGCGGGGCCGATGCGGAGGAGCTTCACTGCCCATCACCACCTGGTTCGTCTCGTGCGGGCGGGCCGAACCCCGCCCCCGGTCTCCGAGGTATATCAACCGGCGGCGGCGACGGAACAGTGGTGACGGCTCGGCGAATTCCTCCCAAACGGGGCGGAGGGGGTGCGGCCCGAATCAGCGCGCCGCACCCTTGACAGCACGCGGACGGTCAGGTTTCGCGCTGCGGGCGGTAGTCGTCCTCGGAGACCCCGAAGGTCCAGGCGACGCCGGCCCGGGCGGTGCGGGTGCCGGGCGGGACGCGCAGGTAGTAGGTGCGGAAGGTGCCGTCGGGCTCCGCCGTGGAGTTGACCACCTCGACCATCACCACCGGTTCGTCGTCCGGGAGTTGGATCCGCCACAGGATGCCGGTCTCGTCCCGGTGGAGGGGTTCGGCGCCGGAGTCGGCGAGGTAGCGGTCGTAGCCGAAGTGCTCCAGCATGACGCGGCGCAGTTCGGCGTTCTCCTCGGCGCGGATCCGCTCGGCGGTGAGGCCGGTGAGCTGGTCGAGGAAGTCGGCGGGGACGGGCATGCCGCGCCAGGCGTACAGCGCGAAGCCGTCGGCGTACGCGAGGGCGGGGCCGTCGGCGCGGTCGAGCCGGCCGGCCTCGTCGCGGTGCAGGGCAACCGGGCGCTCGCTGAGCAGCACGGTGCGCTCGTACGGCCACCACCAGCCGGTCTGGCGGGCGACCGAGGCGAGGGCGGCGAGTGCCTCGTCGCCGGTGCCGGCGGTGTCGAAGGCGGCCAGCCAGGGGGCGTCGTGCTGGCCGGCCACCGCGTCCAGCAGGGCGAGCCGGATCTCGGCGCGGGCGTCGCCGGCGGTCTTCCGAGCGGCCTTGTTCTCCGGCTTGCGGGACTCCGCCCAGTCGAGCGGTTCGGGCTCGGGGGCGAAGTGGTCGAGCACCGCGGCGCGGACCCGCTCGGCGGGCAGGCTCGCGGTGGCGGCGAGTTCGGCGCCGGTGGCGCCCCAGATCTCGGTCCAGCCTGCCGGGCCGTGCGCGGTGAAGGCGCGGGTGCGGGCCCGCTCCCAGGCCCGGGTGCGGATCTGCTCGCGCACGCCGGCTCCGAACTCACCGCGGTGGGCGAGCAGGTCGGTGACGGCTGCGAGCGGCGACGGGTGCCAGCGGAACTCGACCGGCTCGGCCAGGCCCGCGGCCCGGTAGGCGTCCCGGACGGCCTGTTCGGCGGTGGCCCGGTCGGCCGGCCCGGTGGCGGCCGCGACGCCGCGCCAGTGCGCCACCGACTGCTCGGCCGGACGCCCGGTCAGCTGAGTGCTCATCAGTTCTGCTCCCTCATCGCTTCCGTCTGCTCGGTCCCGCACGATCCGTTCGCCACCGCGGCCGGTTCAGTCCGCCACGATGCGGACCGCGCCGGGCACGTACTCGCGCTGGCGGACCACCCGGAACCAGCCGCTGGGCAGGGCGATCACCGCGTGCTCCTCGTGCACCACCCGGCCGCCCTCCGGCAGGTGCAGCCAGGCGCGGCCGAACGGCCCGGCCTCGCGCACCAGTTCACCCGGGCCGACCACGGCGTGCGCGTGCCCGGTGACCTCGCCGAGGGCCAGCACCAGCCGGCCCCGGGCGTCCCGCGGCTGGCGCGGCAGCGCGGCCACCGTGGCGGGCACGGCGCCCTGCTCGACCGGCACGATCAGTACGTCGCCCTGGCGGTACACGGGACCTCCCGCTCTCCGGTCCGACGGTGTGTCGGACGCCCCGAACGGAAAGCTAGGCCCGGGGTCTGACACCGCGTCCCCCGTTCCCTCGGCTGTCCCCCGGGCCTGGTAGACAGGGTCCGGCCGCACGACGAGCAACGAGGAGCAGCGCATGGCGATCAGCCGGCACATCGAGGAGTTCCACGGCCTTCCGGTCACCGATTTCCGCGCCGCCGCGGACGACGGGAAGCTGCCGCAGCCCGCCGCCACGGCCTGGCGGATCGCGCTGGACTACGACGACGAGATCGGCTTCGCCGAGGTCTGGGAGCGGTTCCTGGAGACCGTCGCGGTGGAGCAGGTCACCGCGGTGGTGATCGGTTCCTGGTTCACGGACGAGCCGGACACCCTGACCGAACCGCTGGCCGCGGTGCTGGCCTCGGCCGACCGGCTGCCCGCGCTGCGGGCGCTGTTCGTCGGCGACATCACCTACGAGCAGTGCGAGATCTCCTGGCTGCAGATGTGCGACGTGACCGCCGTCCTGGAGACCTTCCCCGCGCTGGAGGAGCTGGTCGTGCGCGGCGCGAGCGGCGACTGGGACGGCGCCGGCGGCCTGGCCCTCAAGCCCGTGAAGCACGAGCGGCTGAAGGCGCTGCGCTTCGAGGCGGGCGGCCTGCCGGGCGCGGTGGTCCGCTCGGTCGCGGCCAGCGACTTCCCGGCGCTGGAGAAGCTGGAGCTGTGGCTCGGCGTCGGCAACTACGGCGGCGACTGGACGATGGAGGACCTCGCGCCGTTCCTGTCCGGCGCCAACCTGCCGGCGCTGCGCCACCTCGGCCTGCAGAACGCCGAGCAGCAGGACCGGATCGCCGCGCTGGCCGCGCAGGCGCCGATCGTGCCGCGGCTGACCGGTCTCGCCCTGTCGATGGGCGCACTCACCGACGAGGGCGCCGCGGCGCTGCTGGAGGGCCAGCCGCTCACCCACCTGAAGACCCTGGACCTGCACCACCACTACCTGACCGAGGGCATGCAGCAGCGCCTGCGGGAGGCCCTGCCCGGCGTCGAGCTGGACCTCTCCGACCAGGAGGACCCGAACGACAACTGGCGCTACGTCGCGATCTCCGAGTAGGCGGTCTTGACGGTGCGTCAGCTGGTCGTGCTGGGCTGCCCGGGGCAGCGACGGGTGGAACTGTTCACCGCCGCCGCCCGGGCGGCCGGACTGCCCGCGCCCGCGGTGCTGCCGTGGTCCGAGCTGCTGCGCGGGCGGTACGAGCTGCAGCCCGGCGCGGTGGTCCGGATCGACTCGCCCGGCGAGGACCCCGAGGCCGACCGGCTGCTGCGCGGGCCCGCGCTGGGCGCCGGCTACGCGGCCACCCGGGTCGAGGGCGGCCCCGCCTGGTACGCCGGGCTCACCGCCGCGCTGCGGGAGCTGGCGTCCCGACCGGGGGTGCGGCTGCTCGGCGACCCGGCGGAGATCGCGGTGATGTTCGACAAACGCCGCACCCACGCGCTGCTCGCCGCGGCCGGGGTGCCGGTGCCGCCCGCGCTCGACGGCGAACCGGTGGGCGGCTACCGGGAGTTGCGCGAGCGGCTGGCGGCGGCCGGACTGCACCGGGTGTTCCTGAAGCCGGCGCACGGCTCGTCCGCCTCGGGCGTGGTCGCGCTGGAGTTCGGGCCGCGCGGCCAGGTACAGGCCACCACCTCGGTTGAGCTGACCCCGGCCGGGTTGTTCAACTCGCTGACGGTGCGCCGGTACCGGTCGACGGCGGAGGTCGCCGAGCTGGTCGACCGGCTGGCGCCGGAGGGCCTGCACGTCGAGCGCTGGGTGCCGAAGGCCGGGCAGGGCGGGCGCTCCGCCGACCTGCGGGTGGTGGTGATCGGCGGCCGGGCCACCCACGTGGTGGTGCGGACCAGCCGCCACCCGATGACCAACCTCCACCTCGGCGGGCAGCGCGGCGAGACGGAGCTGGTCCGGGCGGCCGCGGGCGACGCGTGGCCGCGGCTGCTGGCCACCGCGGAGGCCGCCGCCGAGTGCTTCCCCGCCTCGCCGATGGTCGGCGTCGACCTGCTGCCGGTCTCCGGCTGGCGCCGGGCCCTGGTCGGCGAGGTCAACGCCTTCGGCGACCTGCTGCCGAACCTGACAGGCCTGCCCGACGGCCCGGCCGCCGGCCTGGACACCTACGCCGCGCAGCTGCGGTCCCCCGCATACGCCGAGGTGGCGCACCGCCCGGACGCGCACCGCCCGGACGCGCACCGCCAGGGGCGCGGGGAACTGCGCGAAGCGGAAGGGGAGCGCCCGCGAGATCGCGCCGACGAGGGCCAGTTGCACGTGGACGCGACCTGGCGGTAGGTGCATGGCCGCTCGCGCAGTTCCCCGCGCCCCTGACGGGGCACCGACCGTCAGCGCACACTCGCCCGACCTGAGAGACCCCACATGCCCCACCACGACATACCCGACATGAACGCCGTCGTCGGCTCGCACGACCTGCTGCTGGTCACCCTCGACACGCTGCGCCACGACGTCGCCGCGGAACTCCTCGCCGCCGGCCGGTTGCCGAACCTGGCGGCGGTGCTGCCCGGCGGGCGCTGGGAGAAGCGGCACTCACCGGGCAGCTTCACCTACGCCTCGCACCAGGCGATCCTGGCCGGCTTCCTGCCCACCCCGGCCTCCCCGGACGGGCCGCACCCGCGGCTGTTCGCGGCGCGCTTCGCCGGCTCCGAGACCACCGAGCCCCGTACCTGGGTCTTCGACGCCCCGGACCTGCCCACCGCGCTCGGCGCGGCGGGGTACCGCACGGTCTGCATCGGCGGCGTCGGGTTCTTCAACAAGCAGGGCCCGCTCGGCTCGGTGCTGCCGAACCTGTTCCAGGAGAGCCACTGGGCGCCGGAGCTCGGCGTCCCCTCGCCCACCTCCTTCGAGTCCCAGGTCGCCGTCGCGGAGCGGGTGGCCGCCGAGCAGCCGCCGCAGCAGCCGCTCTTCCTGTTCGTCAACGTCTCCGCCCTGCACCAGCCCAACTGGTTCCACCTGCCCGGCGCGACCCGCGAGGACGGCGACACCCGGGAGAGCCACGCCGCCGCGCTGGAGTACGTGGACGCCCATCTGGGCCGTCTGTTCGCCGCCATGACGGCCCGTCGGCCGTGCTTCGCCGTGGTCTGCTCCGACCACGGCACCGCGTACGGCGAGGACGGTTACACCGGTCACCGAATCGGCCACGAGGTGGTCTGGACCGTCCCGTACGCGCACTTCACCCTCCCCGCCGCGCAGGAAGCAGCCGAGTGACCACCGAAGCAGCGATCGCCCCGTACCAGTCGTACGTCTACGCCTACCCGCACAAGACGGCCTACCAGCCGCTCCGGGACCGGCCGTCGCTCGCCGAGCTCTGGCGCGGCGAGCGGCAGCACGCGCTCTCGCTCTACCTGCACGTCCCGTTCTGCGAGGTGCGCTGCGGGTTCTGCAACCTGTTCACCCGGATCGGCAGCCCCGAGGGCCTGACCACCGCCTACCTGGACGCGCTGGATCGGCAGGCCGGCCAGGTCCGGGAGGCGCTGGACGCGGATGCCCGGTTCGCCCTCGCCGCGTTCGGCGGCGGGACCCCCACCTATCTGACGGCGGGTGAGCTGGAGCGCCTGTGCGACATCGCGGAGCAGCGGATGGGCGCCGACCTGCGGGCCGTCCCGCTCTCCGTCGAGGCCTCGCCCGACACCGCGACCGCCGACCGGCTGCGGGTGCTCGCCGAGCGCGGCACCACCCGGCTCAGCCTCGGCGTGCAGTCCTTCCTGGACGACGAGGCGCGGGCGGCGGTGCGGCCGCAGAAGCGGGCCGCGGTGGAGGCCGCGCTCGGCCGGGTCCGGGACGCGGGCATCCCGGTGCTCAACATCGACCTGATCTACGGCATCGACGGCCAGACCGAGGCCAGTTGGCTGCAGTCGCTGGACGCCGCGCTGGCCTGGCGGCCCGAGGAGCTCTACCTCTACCCGCTGTACGTCCGCCCGCTGACCGGCCTCGGCCGGCACGCCGACGGGCCGTCGGCCGACTGGGACGAGCAGCGGCTGCGGCTCTACCGGGCCGGTCGCGACCATCTGCTCGCCGAGGGCTACGAGCAGGTGTCGATGCGGATGTTCCGCCGCGTCGGCGCGGCCACCGCGAGCGCCGGGGAGTACGCCTGCCAGACCGACGGCATGGTCGGCCTGGGCTGCGGGGCGCGCTCCTACACCTCGCGGCTGCACTACTCCTTCGACTACGCGGTGGACGCCCGCGAGGTGCGCCGGATCATCGACGGCTACGTGGCCGCCGAGGACTTCTCGCGCGCCGAGTACGGCTGGTGGATGACGCCCGAGGAGTCCCGCCGCCGGCACTTGGTGCAGTCGCTGCTGCAGGGCGAGGGTGTCGATCTGACGACCTATCGACAGCGCTTCGGCGCCGCCCCGGCGGAGGACTTCCCGGCCGAGCTGGCGGAGTTCGCGGCGCGCGGCTGGCTGGCCGACGGCGGCGGGGAGCGGCTGGTGCTGAGCGCGGAGGGGCTGGCGTACTCGGACGCGGTCGGCCCGCGGCTGTTCTCGGCCGAGGTGCGCGAGCGGATGGCGGGGTACCAGGCGAAGTGAGCGCGCTGACCGTCCTGTACCGCGGGCCGCTCTCCTCCTGCGACTACGACTGCCCGTACTGCCCGTTCGCCAAGCGGCGGGACTCCCCCGAGCTGCTGCGCGCCGACCGGGCGGCGCTGGAGCGGTTCACCGCCTGGGCCGCGGAGTACCGGCACGGGCCGCTGTCGGTGCTGTTCACGCCCTGGGGCGAGGGGCTGGTGCGCTCCTGGTACCGCAGGGCGATGGTCGAGCTGAGCCGGCTGCCGCACCTGGCGCGGGTCGCCGTGCAGACCAACGCCAGCTGCCGCACCGACTGGCTGGCCGAGGCCGACCTGGCCAAGCTCGCGCTCTGGGTCACCTACCACCCGGGCCAGGTGACCGAGCCGCGCTTCCTCGCCAAGTGCGCCGAACTCACCGCCCTGGGCGTCCGGTTCAGCGTCGGCGTGGTCGGGCAGCCGGAGCACCTGGCGGCCGCCCGCCGGCTGCGTGCCGCGCTGCCCGCGAGCACCTACCTGTGGGTGAACGCCGCCGAGGGCCGGACCTACACCGACGCCGAGGCCGCCGACTGGAGCGCCCTCGACCCGCTGTTCTCCTACAGCCGCCACCCGCACCCGTCGGCCGGCCTCCCGTGCCGCACCGGCGACACCGTGGTCTCCGTCGACGGCGAGGGCACCGTCCGCCGCTGCCACTTCGTCCGGCCCCCGCTCGGCAACCTCTACGACGACTCCTACCGCCGCCAACTCCAGCCCCGCCCCTGCCCGTTGGGCACCTGCGACTGCCACATCGGCTACGTCCACCTGGAGACCCTGCCGCTCTACGACGTCTTCGCCGGCGGCGTGCTGGAGCGCATCCCGCACGGCTGGTGAGGGAAGCGCTCCAGGACGGCGGGCGGGGTCAGCCGGTCTTGGGCAGGCCGGGCGGGTTGATCTCGGAGGTCTGCACCGCCTCGTTGTCCAGGCCCCAGCGCTTCAGCACCTGGGCGTAGGAGCCGTTCTTGATGATCTCGTTGATCGCCGCGTTGAGCGGCTGGACCAGGCCGCTGTCCTTCTTCGTGGTGGCGGCGATCTTGCCCAGCACCTGGTCGCCGGCGCCCGAGTAGGTGCCGATCACCTCGGTCTCGCCGGTCTGGGCGGCGTGGAAGGCGCTGGACGGGTTGGGGCCGAGCCAGGCGTCGATCCGGCCGGAGCCGAGGGCGAGGTAGTAGTCGGAGGCGTTCTGGTAGTACTTCACGTCGACCGGCTTGAGCCCGGCCTTGACGTTCTGGTCGTTCCAGGCGAGCAGCAGCTTCTCCTGGTTGGTGCCGGAGGAGACGCCGATGGTGTGTCCGGCGACGTCCTTCGGGCCCTTGACCGTCCAGCCGCTGCCCTTCTTCGCCTCGAAGCCGAGGATGTCGAGCCGGTAGGTGGCGAAGTCGTACTTCTCCTTGCGCGCCTCGGTGACGGTGATGTTGGTGATGCCGACGTCGTACTTGCTGCTGTCCAGGCCGACGAAGACGTTCTCCCAGGAGACCGGGTTGAGTTCGACCTTGAGGCCGAGCACGTTGCCGATCAGGTAGGCGAGGTCGGGTTCGGCGCCGATGATGGTCCGGTCGTCGGTGGCGTGGAAGTCCAGCGGGGGGACGGTGCCGAGCGAGTCGACGACCTGGAGGGTGCCTCGCTTTCTCACCTCGTCCGGCACGAGTGCCGCGATCGCGTCCACTTTCGGCGTGGTGACGCGGTTCTGATCGGGTGTCAGGTTGACCTGCACGCCGTTGGGGGCGGTGCTCGCCTTGGCGCCGGCCGAGCCGTCGGCGCTGCCCCCGGTGGAGCCGCAGGCGGTGAGCAGGAGGGCGGCGGCGAGCGTGAGCGCGGCCGGGGCGAGGGCGGGGCGGGCGAGCGCGGGGCGGGCGAGCGCGGGCATGGTGGAACTCCTTTGTGGGATAAGGGGTTTCAGAGGACCTTGGCGAGGAAGGCGCGGGTCCGGGCCTGGTCCGGGGCGTCCAGCACCTTGGCCGGCGGGCCCTGTTCGACGACCACCCCGCCGTCCATGAAGACGACGGTGTCGGCGACCTCGCGGGCGAAGCCGATCTCGTGGGTGACCACGATCATCGTGGTGCCGGCCCGGGCCAGGTCCCTGATCACGTCGAGCACCTCGCCGACCAGCTCGGGGTCGAGCGCGGACGTCGGCTCGTCGAAGAGCAGCACCTTGGGCTCCAGGGCGAGCGCCCGGGCGATGGCGACCCGCTGCTGCTGGCCGCCGGAGAGCCGGCGCGGGTACTCCTCGGCCTTGTCGGCGAGGCCGACCCGGGCGAGCAGCTCCAGGGCCCGCTCGCGGGCCTGCGCCTTGGGCACGCCGAGGGCGCTGACCGGGGCCTCGACCAGGTTCTCCAGCACCGTCAGGTGCGGGAAGAGGTTGAAGTTCTGGAACACGAAGCCGAGCCTGGTGCGCTGCCTGAGCACCTCGTGTTCGCGCAGTTCGTGCAGCTTGTCGCCGACGCGCCGGTAGCCGATCAGTTCCCCGTCGACCGCCACGTAGCCGCGGTCGAGCTTCTCCAGGTGGTTGATCGCGCGCAGCAGGGTGGACTTGCCGGATCCGGACGGGCCGAGGATCACCGTGACGGTGCCCGGCTCGACGCTGAGGTCCACGCCGCGCAGCACCTCCAGCCGGCCGAAGCTCTTGTGGACGCCGCGGACCTCCACCATCGCCGTGCCGCTCATGCTCGCTTCTCCCGGATCTCGTCGGCGGCGGCGCGCAGCCGCTGCCAGGGGGTGGGTGGCGGGTTGCGCTCGCTGCCGCGGGCGAAGTACCGCTCGACGTAGTACTGCGCGACGGACAGCACGGTGGTCAGCAGCACGTACCAGGCGGTGGCGACCAGCAGCAGCGGCACCACCCGTCCGGTGCGGCCGTAGATCACCTGGACCTGGTAGAAGAGCTCGCCGATCGCCATCACGTAGACGATGGAGGTGCCCTTGAACAGCGAGATCACCTCGTTGGCGGCGTTCGGCAGGATGCCGCGCATGGCCTGCGGCAGCACGATCCGCCAGGCCTGCCGCAGGCGCGGGATGCCGAGCGCGGCGGCCGCTTCGAGCTGGCCGGCGTCGACCGCCAGCACCCCGCCGCGGATGATCTCGGCGGCGTACGCGGCCTGGTGCAGCGCCAGGCCGAGGACGGCGGCGCCGAGCGCGCCGAGCAGGTCCATGGTGGCGAACGAGGCGAAGGTCGGCCCGAACGGGATGCCGACGCCGATCCGCTTGTAGAGGTAGGCCAGGTTGAACCAGAACACCAGCTGGACGATGAGCGGGATCGAGCGGAACGCCCACACGTACGTCCAGGCGAGGGTGCGCAGGATCGGGCTGCCGGAGAGCCGCAGCGCGGCCACCACCGCGCCCAGGGCGAAGCCCAGCACCGTTCCGTAGGCGGTGAGTTGGAGCGTCAGGCCGACGGCGCGCAGGATGCTGTCGGAGAACACGAAGGCGCGGAAGGTGGGCCAGTCCCAGCCCGGGTTGACGGCCAGGCCGTGCAGGAACTGGGCGATCAGCACCAGGGCTGCGACGCCGGCCGCCCAGCGCCACGGGTGGCGGGCCGGGACGACGCGCAGCCCGGCCGGGTCGTCGCCGGGTGGTCGGAGCGCCGGCCGAGCCTCAGGGGTCGTGGTGGTCATCGGGGCTCCAGGTCAGGGGTGCTCGGGAGGGTTGATCCGCGACTCGGTGATCGCCGAGTCGGCGGTGCCCCACTTGGCGAGGATCTTCTGGTAACTGCCGTCCTTGATCAGCTCGTTGACCGCCGCCTGGAACGCCGGGGTGAGCGGCGAGCCCTTCCTGAACGCGAACCCGACGTCCAGCCGGTGGAACTCGCCCAGGAAGCGGGTGTTGGCGCTCGGCTGGGCGGCCTGGTAGCGCAGCCCGTTGATGGTGGACATCACCACGTCGATCCGGCCCTGCTGGAGTCCGGTGACCACGGCGCCGTTCTCCGAGAACGACTTCACCTCGTACGGCTTCTTGCCGGCCTGCGCGCAGACGTCCTTCCTGGCGTTCAGGGTCGCCTCGAAGGTGGTGCCCGCGCCGGTGCCGACCACCAGGCCGCACAGCTGCACCAGGTCGGTGACGGAGGTCAGCTGCTTGTTGTCGGCGCGGACCCCGAAGCCCTGGCCGTCGTCGATGTAGGTGACGAAGTCGATGGTCTTCAGCCGGGCCGTGGTGACGCCGAAGTTGCCGGTGCCGACGTCGTACTTGCCGCTGCCGAGTGCGGGCAGGATGGTCTCGAACGCGGCGTCCTCGCGCTGGACGGTCAGCCCGAGCTTCCGGGCGACGGCGTTCGCCAGGTCGACGTCCAGACCGGCCGGCTCCTTCTTCGCCGGGTCCGGGTAGTACGCGGTGGGCGCGGTGCCGACCGCGCCGCCCAGCCGGATGCTGCCGGCCGCCCGCACGTCGGCGGGCAGCAGCGCGGCCGCCGCCTCCGACCTGGTGACACCCGCCACGACGTCCTGGCTCGGCGAGACGCCGACCGGGGCGGCGCTCGGGGCGGCCGGTCCGGAACCGCAGCCGGCCAGGGTGAGCGCCGTGAGGACGGCCAAGGCGGCGGGGAGCTGACGCTTCATCGGATCGGTGCCTTTCCCGCCGGGTCGACGGCGAGGTGCTTCTCGAACGGCAGCGGTCCGATCTCCAGTGGATCGGCCGTGACGTCGAACAACGGGGTGTAGCCGGTGGCCAGGTAGAGGCCCCTGGCCTCGGGCTGGCGCGGGCCGGTGGTCAGGAAGATCCGCCGGTAGCCGGCGGCGCCGGCGGCGCTCTCCAGTTCGGCGAGCACCCGGCGGCCGAGGCCCCGGCGGCGGTGCTCGGAGCTGGTCCACATCCGCTTCAGCTCGGCGGTGTGCTCGTCGTAGCGCCGGAAGGCGCCGCCGGCCACCGGCAGGCCGTCGAGCAGCAGCAGGAGCAGCAGGCCGTGCGGCGGCGTGAACTCCTCGGCGGGGTAGCGGGTCATCTCCTGCTGGGCGCCGGGTCCGTAGCGGGTGGTGTACTCGTGGGTGAGTTCGCGGATCAGCGGGGCGGTGAGCGGGTCCCCCAGCGCGACCCGCTCCACGGTCAGCGCACTCACGCCGCAGCCGCCGAGCCGTCGGTCGCCACGCTGTCGGCCGCCTTCGCGGCGTCGCGCTTGGCGACCTCCTCGCGCACGATCGGGATCACGTACCGGCCGAAGTCGATGGCGTCGCCGACGTGGTCGTAGCCGCGGGCGGAGAGGATGTCCACGCCCAGGTCGTAGTAGTCGAGCAGGGCCTGGGCGACCGTCTCGGGGGTGCCCACCAGCGCGTTGGAGTTGCCCGCGCCGCCGGTGGCGGCGGCGGTCGGGGTCCACAGCGCCCGGTCGTAGCGCTCCCCGGCCTCGGCGATCTCCAGCAGCCGCTGCGAGCCGGTGTTCTCCGGCCCGGCGCCGCCCGCGCGGCGGCGGTCCGGCCCGGCGGCGGCGCGGCGCGCCCGGATCGCCGCGACCGTGCGGTGCGCCTTCTCCCAGGCGAGTTCCGCGGTCGGGGCGATGATCGGCCGGAACGCCACCTGGATCCGCGGCGGTTCGGTACGGCCGGCGGCCCGCGCGGCCGCCTTGACCAGCTCGATCTGCTCGGCCGTACGGGCCAGCGGCTCGCCCCACAGGCAGTAGACGTCGGCCTCGGCCCCGCCGGCCGCGTAGGCGGCGGGCGAGGAGCCGCCGAAGGAGACCCCGGGCCGGGGCTGCTGGAGCGGGAAGACGTCCGAGACGAAGTCGTTGAAGCGGTAGAACTCGCCTTCGTGGTCGAAGGGTTCGCGGCTGGTCCAGGCGCGCTTGACGATCCCGATGTACTCCCGGGTGCGGTCGTAACGGCGGTCCTTCGGGACGAAGTCGCCCTCGCGTTGCTGCTCGTGGTCGTTGCCGCCGGTGATGAAGTGGACCGTGAGCCGACCGCCGCTGATCTGGTCGAGGGTGGCGAAGGTCTTGGCGGCGAAGGTCGGGTAGGAGACGTTCGGGCGGTGCGCCAGCAGGATCTGGAGCCGGTCCAGCTTGGCGGCCAGGAACGCCGCGGCGGCGGCGGGTTCCGGGGAGCCGGCGGCGTAGGCGAACAGCACCCGGTCCCAGCCGTGGTCCTCGTGGGCGCGGGCCAGGCGCAGGGTGTAGTCGCGGTCGAAGGCGGCGGTGGTGCGCGGGGTGGTCTCCGAACCGTCGCCGGTGGCGGCGATTCCGAGGAACTCGACGGGCATGGCGGTGGGGCCTTCCGGGTCGGCTGAGGACGTGCCGGGGCAGGCCGGGGCAGGGCCTCGGCGGGCGGGCACGGCGGTGGGCTCGGCGCGTGACGGGGCGCCGGCAGAGCGAGCACGATCTCGAAACAGGCGGCAGCGGATGCCTGATGCGCCGTCAGGACAGGACGGCTTCCGGGCCCGCGACGGGGCGACCGAGGGAGGACTCCCGAAGGAGAAGGGGGCCGGTCAGACGGCCCGCTGCCGAGTCAGCCGCAACACGCTGCGGACCACACCCGACCGAAGTCGATGTGGCCTCGCGTGACCAGGGCGGGCAGCTCGGCGTTCATGCCGAACAGTTGAGCAGCGTGCCCGGCGATCCGTCAACCCGGCTTCCAGATGCCGGAATCGGGTGCTCCTTGACACCGCCGCCTCGCTCACCCGTACGATCGGGACAGAGCGAGAACTGCCCGGGCCCGGTCCGACCGCCGCCCGGAACAGCCGTGTTGAGGGACACGGCGCGCGTGAGTGACGGCATGTGGATTCCGCCTGCCCCGCCGCCCCTGGAGCCCTCCATGGCCTCGCCCTCCGGCGTCCTGAGCGCCGCCCGCCCCGCCGAACCGCCCCCGCCGGAGACCGCGGCGCTGCCGATCGTGCCGCGCCGCCGCCCCCTCCGGTACGCGAGCGGCGGCCTCGCCCTGCTCGCCGCCGCCCTGGTGGCCCGCTCGCTCGCCGCCAACCCGGCGTTCCAGTGGGACGTGGTCGGCGGCTACCTGACGTCCGCCGCGATCCTGCGCGGCCTGCTGCTGACGCTGTGGCTGACCGCCGCCGTCACCGCCCTCGGCTTCGCCCTCGGCACCGCGCTGGCGGTCGCCCGGCTCTCCGGCAACCCGGTTCTGCAGGGCCTGAGTTGGACCTTCGTGTGGATCTTCCGGGCCACCCCGCTGCTGGTCCAGCTGCTGTTCTGGTTCAACATCGGGGCGCTGTACCCGACGCTCTCGCTCAGCCTGCCGCTCGGCCCGGAGCTGTTCGCCGTCCGGACCGTCAACCTGCTCGGGCCGGTGCTCACCGCGCTGATCGGCCTGACCCTGCACGAGGCCGCGTTCGCCGCCGAGGTGGTGCGCAGCGGCGTCCTCTCGGTCGACCAGGGGCAGTTGGAGGCCGCCGCCTCGCTCGGCCTGGGCCGCGGGCGGGTGCTGCGCCGGATCGTGCTGCCGCAGGCGATGCGGGCGATCCTGCCGCCAGCCGGGAACATGCTGATCGGCACCCTCAAGGGCACCTCGGTGATCAGCGTGCTGGCCGTCCACGACCTGCTGTTCTCCGCCCAGCTGATCTACAACCAGACGTACCAGGTGATCCCGCTGCTGACCGTCGCCACGCTCTGGTACGTGGTGGTGACCAGTGTGCTGTCGGTCGGCCAGTACTACCTGGAACGGCACTTCGCCCGCGGCGCCACCCGCGCCGGACTGCCGCCCACACCGTGGCAGCGGACCCGGGCCGTGCTCGGCCGACTGGCCGGACGGTGACCGCGGTGCCCGTCCTGGTCGTCGTCGGCGCCGGGCCGCGGGGCACCGGCCTGCTGGAGCGGATCGCCGCCAACGCCCCCGAACTCCTCGCCCCCGGAACCGGGTTGGACATCCACCTGGTCGATCCGCACCCGCCGGGCGGCGGCCGGATCTGGCGCAGCGAGCAGTCCCCGCTGCTGCGGATGAACTCCATGGCCGAGGACGTCACCATGTTCACCGACGAGCGCTCCACGCTCGAGGGCCCGGTGCGCCCCGGCCCCTCGCTGGCCGAATGGGCCGCCGCCCCCGAGCAGTTCGCCCCCTACCGGCCGACCGCCGACCCGGCGGTCGACGAGGAGCTGCGCGCCCTCGCCGCCACCGACTTCCCCACCCGCCGCGCCCAGAGCGCCTACCTGGACTGGGTGTTCCGCCGCGCCGCCGACGAACTCCCGGACAACGTGCGGCTGTTCGTCCACCAGGACACCGCCCGTCGGATCACCGGGGACCCCGAGGGACCGCAGCGCGTCCACCTCACCGACACCGTGCTGCTCGCCGACCGGGTGGTGCTCGCCCTCGGCCACCTCGACTCCGCGCCCGGCCCCGACACGGCCGCCGCCCGTGCCTTCGCCGGCCGCCACGGCCGCACCTACCTGCCGCCCGCGTTCACCGCCGACACCGACCTCGCCGGGCTGGCCCCCGGCGAGCCGGTGATCGTGCGCGGTCTGGGCCTGGCCTTCGTCGACCTGGTCGCGCTGCTCTCCGAGGGTCGCGGCGGGCACTTCACCCCGCGCCCGGACGGCGGGCTGCGCTACCACCCGTCGGGCCGCGAGCCGGTGCTGTACGCGGGCTCCCAGCGCGGCGTGCCGTACCACGCCAAGACCGGCTACCGCCTGCAGGGCCCGCCCCCTCCGCTGCCGCGCTACTTCGGGCCGGACACCGAACTCCCGCCCGGGCCACTGGAGTTCCGGCGCGACCTGTGGCCGTCGATGGCCAAGGAGATCGGCTTCGGCTACTACCACGAGCTGTTCCACGGCCACCCCGAGCGCACCACGCTGCCCTGGGACGCCTTCCTCGCCGGGTACGACCGGGTCGACTGGTACGGGCCCGAGCGCGAGGCACTGGTCGCCGCCGCGGTGCCCGACCCGGCCGACCGGCTCGACCTGGAACGGCTCGACCGCCCACTGGCCGACCTGCGGACCGGCAGCGCCGACGAGCTCCGCCACCGGCTGCACGCCCACCTGCGCGCCGACCTGGCCCGCCGCTCCGACCTGCGGCACAGCGCCGACCTCGGCGCCTTCCTCGCCCTGCTCTCGCTGTACGGCCAGCTGGTCCGGGTACTGGCCGAGCACCCGCTCACCGCCCGCTCCACGGCCGCCGAACTCGACGGCTGGTGGGCCGGCTTCTTCTCCTTCTACGCCTCCGGCCCGCCCGGCTTCCGCCTGGAGCAGCTGCTCGCCCTCTCCGACGCCGGCCTGCTGCACTTCCTCGGCCCGGAGCTGGAGGTCGCCCTCGACGAGGAGCACGGCACCTTCCGCGCCTCCTCCCCCGCCCTGCCCGGCCACCGCGTGCACGGCACCGCGCTGGTCGACGCCTTCCTCCCCCGGCACGCCCTCGACCGCACCGCCGACCCGCTGCTGCGCCACCTGCTGCGCGAGGGCCGGCTGGACGAGGAACTCCTCACCGACCCGGACCAGCACACCTACCGGTCCGGCCTGATCCGGACCGATCCCGACGCCCGGGTGCTCGACCCCGCGCTCGGCGGCCGCCCGCACCCCCGCCGGACCGCCCTCGGCGCGCCGACCACCACCCGCGCCCCCGCGGCCTTCGCCCGGCCCCGCACCGACGCCCCGTCCTTCCGGCAGAACGACGCCGTCGCCAGACGGCTGCTGACGGAGCTCCAGAAGGAGGGGTGAGCACGCCGGTCCCGCACCGGCGTCCGGCCGCACGACAGCCGTTCGCCCACCCGATACGCTCGCAACACACCGAGCCCTCCGGAGAGTCCCGCCATGGCCAAGCAGCCCCCGCACCGCGATCCCGTCCAGGACGAGCCCCGGGTGGGCCCGCCCGCGCACGCGGCGGCGGGGTTGCCGGCGATCGGGCACACGCTGCGGATGGCGGGCGAGCAGATGTCCCCGCGCCGGGTGCTGGCGACGCTGCGGAAGGTCAACCAGCAGGGCGGGTTCGACTGCCCCGGGTGCGCCTGGCCGGAGCCGGACAAGCCGCACCTGGCGGAGTTCTGCGAGAACGGCGCGAAGGCGGTCGCCGAGGAGGCCACCGAGCGGCGGATCACCGCCGAGTTCTTCGCCGCCCACCCGGTCGCCGAGCTGGCCGAGCGCTCCGGCTACTGGCTCGGCCAGCAGGGCCGGTTGACCGAGCCGATGCTGCTGGCGGAGGGCGCGAGCCACTACGCGCCGATCGGCTGGGACGACGCCTTCCGGCTGATCGCCGAGGAGTTGACCGCGCTCGGCTCGCCGAACGAGGCGGCGTTCTACACCTCCGGCCGCACCTCCAACGAGGCGGCCTTCGCGTACCAGCTGTTCGCCCGCCGGCTCGGCACCAACAACCTGCCGGACTGCTCCAACATGTGCCACGAGTCGTCCGGTTCGGCGCTCACCGAGACCCTCGGGGTCGGCAAGGGCAGCGTCCACCTGAAGGACCTCTACCAGGCCGACCTGATCATCGTCGCGGGCCAGAACCCCGGCACCAACCACCCGCGGATGCTCTCCGCGCTGGAGCGGGCCAAGCGGGCCGGGGCGAAGATCGTCAGCGTCAACCCGCTGCCCGAGGCGGGCCTGGAGCGGTTCAAGAACCCGCAGAACGCGCGCGGCCTGGTCGGCGGCGGCACCAAGCTCACCGACCTGTTCCTGCAGATCCGGCTCGGCGGCGACCTGGCGCTGTTCCGCGCCCTCAACCACCTGCTGCTCACCACCCCCGGCGCCGTCGACGAGGCCTTCATCGCCGAACACTGCGCCGGCTACCCGGAGTTCGCCGCCGAGGCGGCCGAGCTGGACCGGGCCGCCACCACGGACGCCACCGGCCTGCCGTGGGAGCAGGTCGAGGAGCTGCACCGGCTGGTGCTCGGTTCGAAGAAGATCATCGTCTGCTGGGCGATGGGCCTCACCCAGCACAAGCACGCCGTGCCGACCATCCGGGAGGTCGTCAACTTCCTGCTGCTGCGCGGCAACGTCGGCCGCCCCGGGGCCGGCGTCTGCCCGGTGCGCGGGCACAGCAACGTCCAGGGCGACCGCACCATGGGCATCTTCGAGCGGCCCGCCCCCGCGTTCCTGGACGCGCTCGGCAGGGAGTTCGCCTTCGAGCCGCCGCGCGCGCACGGCTACGACACCGTGGACACCATCCGGGCGATGCGCGACGGCCGGGTCAAGGTGTTCTTCGCGATGGGCGGCAACTTCGTCGCGGCGAGCCCGGACACCGACGCCACCGAGGCCGCGATGCGCCGCTGCCGGCTCACCGTGCACGTCTCCACCAAGCTGAACCGCTCGCACGTGGTCACCGGCGCCCGCGCGCTGATCCTGCCCACCCTGGGCCGCACCGACCGGGACTGGACCGACGCCGGCGCCCAGTTCGTCAGCGTCGAGGACTCGATGGGCATGGTGCACTCCTCGCGCGGCGGCCTGCGCCCGCCCGCGCCCGGCCTGCTCTCCGAGGTGGCGATCGTCGCCCGCCTGGCCCGCGCCGCGCTCGGCCCGCAGGACACCGTCCCGTGGGAGGACTTCGCCCGCGACTACGACACCGTCCGGGACCGGATCGCCCGCGTGGTGCCGGGCTTCGACGACTTCAACGCCAAGGTCCGCCGCCCCGGCGGCTTCACCCTGCCGCACGCCCCGCGCGACACCCGGACCTTCCCCACCGCGACCGGCAAGGCCAACTTCACCGTCAACCCGCTCACCGCACCCGAGGTCCCGGCGGGCCGGCTGCTGCTGCAGACGCTGCGCTCGCACGACCAGTACAACACCACCGTGTACGGCCTCGACGACCGCTACCGGGGCATCACCGGCGGCCGCCGGGTGGTCCTGGTCAACCCCGCCGACGCCGCCGAACTCGGCGTCTCCGACGGTCAGTTCGTCGACCTGGTGGGCGAGTGGTCGGACGGCGTGGAGCGCCGCGCCGAGCACTTCCGGGTGGTCCACTACCCGGTGGCCCGCGGCGGCGCGGCCGCCTACTACCCGGAGACCAACGTGCTGGTGCCGCTGGACTCCACCGCCGACATCAGCAACACCCCGACCTCCAAGGCCGTGGTGGTCCGCCTGGAGCCCCAGCAGGCCTGACGCACCGTCAACTCCGCGGCGGGACCGGCATTCACCCCGGACCCGCCGCGGACCCGGACTAGCCGGCGGACGGCGAGCCGGAGCCCGTGCCGGTCGAGGCCGAGCCGGAGGCCGAGCCGCTCGCGGAGGCCGCGGCGGTGGCCGAGGCCGAACCCGTGCGCGCCATCGAGGCCGACGACGACGCCGAGAAGCTGGCCGACGCCGAGTCCGACGCCGTGGCCGAGGCGGTGGTGCCCGGCGTGGCCGACGCGCTGCCGCCGTCGCTCGGCGACGGCGCCGAGGTGGCGCCCGGCGAGTCCGAGGCGCTCGGCTGCGGGGTGGGGCCGGCGGAGCCGCCCGGCGTGGCCGGGTCGGTCGGGGTGGCACCGCCGGTCGGGGTGCCGGTGGCCGGCGGCGGGGGCGGCAGGGTGGACGGCTTGGCGGGCGCGATCCGGACCGAGCCGATCGGCACGTCCGGCACCTTCCAGCCGCCGCCCGCGTCGTCCGCCACGTCGTCCGGGTCGGGACGGACCGCGCCGAGGATCGGCATCGCACCGATCTGCGAGACCTTCACCACGTCGCCGGTGTGCGGCGCCTGCACCATCAGGCCGCCGCCGATGTACATCGCGATGTGGGTGGCGCCGCCGAAGTAGACGATCAGGTCGCCGGGGCGGATCTGGTTCAGCGGGACGTGCTGCAGCTGCGCCCACTGCTCCTGGCTGGTGCGCGGGATGCCCCGGCCGGCCGCCAGCCAGGCCTGCGAGGTCAGCCCGGAGCAGTCGAACACGTCCGGCCCGTCACCGCCCCACACGTAGTCCTTGCCGAGCTGGGCCAGCGCGAAGGCCACCGCCTTGCGGCCCTGCGCGGACGGCGTGCGCTCGCCCTTGCCGAGCGCCCCGGAGGCCAGGAAGGCCAGCTGCGCCTGGTCGGCGCGCTGCTTCTCCAGCACCTCCAGCTCGCTGCGCTGCGCGCCGGTGAGCGAGCCGACCAGCTGCTCGACCTGGTTCAGCTTGGTCGCGACGTCGTTCTTCGCGGCCTGTTGCTGCGCGGCGAGCGTCTGCGACTCCGCCAGCGCCTGCCGGGCGGCGAGCTGCAGCGCGTTCAGGGTGTCCCGGTCGGCCTTCAGCCGGTCGAGGAAGGCCTTCTGCGACCGCCCGGCCGAGTCCAGCAGCTCGGCGATCAGCACCGCCTCGTACGGGTCCTTGGCGAGCAGCAGTTCGGCGTAGCCGGAGACCTGGCTGTTGCGGTACTGGGCGGCGGCGAGCTGGGCGGCCAGGTCGGAGCCGGTCTCCACCGCGGCCTGCTGGCGGACCACCCGGTCGTTCAGCTCGGCGAGCGTGGCCTGCTGCTCGGTGAGCCGGGCGGCGGTGGTGTTGTACTGCTCGGTGGCGGCCTCGGCCTGCTGGTACAGGTCGTGCAGCTTGTCCAGCAGCGGGCCGAGGGTGTTCTTGGCGTCGGCCAGCGGGTCGGCCCCGGGGGCGACGGTCGGCGCCGTGATCGGGGCGCCCGGCTCGGGCGCGGCGTACGCGGCCGAGGCGAACGGCAGGCTCAGCGCGGCGGCGGCCAGCACCGCTCCGCAGCGCAGGGCGGCACGCACCCACGGCCGTAGGCCAGAAGACTCCGTGCACTGCCCAGCCCCCATCGACCGGCCCTCCCCTGATTGTCCGTCGGCGATCTGCGCCGAATCCTGCCACGTGGGGCCGTCTTCCCGTCAGGGGGTATCGGGGCGACTCGGTGAATTCTCATCCGGCCCGGCGTGTGAGAACACTCTCACCCGGAGCCCCGACCTCCATGGAAACCCAACGGCCCGGCCAGTCGGACGTCACCAACGGAACCCCGACTCCGTTCGTAGTTAACCTCCCGTTCACCGAGGCTTCCTACGGTCGCCGAGGACAGCAACGTCAGTCCGACCACTACGACGATTGTTTGGGTATGGAACACATCACGTTCCTGGTGGCCGTTGTGATCATCACGGCGCTCGCCTTCGACTTCACCAACGGCTTCCACGACACCGCCAACGCGATGGCCACCTCCATCGCCACCGGCGCCCTCAAGCCCAAGGTGGCCGTCGCGATCGCGGCGGTGCTGAACTTCGCGGGCGCCTTCCTCTCGGTGAAGGTCGCCACCACCATCTCGGGCGGCATCGTCAACGAGAAGTCCGGACTGCAGCCCTCGATCATCTTCGCCGCCCTGGTCGGCGCGATCCTGTGGAACCTGCTGACCTGGCTCAAGGGCCTGCCGTCGTCCTCCTCGCACGCCCTGTACGGCGGCCTGATCGGCGCCACCGTGGTCGGCGTCGGCCTGCACGGCGTCAACTTCTCCACCGTGGTCTCCAAGATCCTGATCCCCGCGGTCGCCTCGCCGATCGTGGCGGGCCTGGCCTCCTGGGGCGCCACCAAGCTGGCCTACCTGATCACCCGCGGCGCGCCGAAGAAGTCCACCGAGAAGGGCTTCAAGCGCGGCCAGATGTTCTCCTCCTCGCTGATCTCGCTGGCGCACGGCACCAACGACGCGCAGAAGACCATGGGCATCATCACGCTGACCCTGGTGTCGGCCGGTGCGCTGCACAAGGGCGCCCAGCCGCCGACCTGGGTGATCGTCAGCGCCGGTCTGGCCATCGCGCTCGGCACCTACATGGGCGGCTGGCGGATCATCCGCTCGATGGGCTCCGGCCTGGCGGACATCCGGCCGCCGCAGGGCTTCTCCTCGGAGACCGCCGCGGCCACCGTGATCCTGACCTCCTCGCACATGGGCTACGGCCTGTCCACCACCCAGGTCTGCTCCGGCGGCATCATGGGCGCCGGCCTCGGCGGCCCGTCCGGCAAGCTGCGCTGGGGCATGGTCCGCCGCATGGTCTACACCTGGGGCCTGACCCTGCCGGCCGCCGCCGCGGTCTCCGGCGCCGCCGCCTTCGTCGCCGACCAGGGCGACTGGGGCGTGGCGCTGGTCGGCCTGGCGCTGGTGCTGGGCGCCGGTTCGATGTGGCTGCTCTCCCGCCGCCAGCCGGTGCACGCCGACAACGTCAACGAGACCACCCAGGTCGAGGTCCCGGTCACCGCCGCCCCGGCCGCCCCCACCACCACCATCGCGGCCTGAGAGGACGTCAGCCATGCAGATCAAGTGGGCCGCACTGGCCGAGACCGCGGGCGTGAGCCTGGCCGTCACCCTCGGGGTGGTCGTCGTCTTCGCCCTGGGCAACCTCGCCCTGTCCCGCCGCGAGGCCGCGGTGGCCTCCGGGGCCACCGGCAAGGGCGTCCCCGCCCTGGTCGCCGCCGGCGTCTGCTTCGCCGCCTGCGCGGCGGTGGTGGGCTACGGCATCTCGCTGATCGCCTCCAAGTAGGCATCCGCGCACCGCACGACGAAGGGCCCCGCCGGATTACCGGCGGGGCCCTCTCGCGTGCGTCGCGCGCTCAGTCGGCGACCAGCTCCGCGGCCTTGGGGGCGTCCGCGGTCGCGGCCCGCTCGTCGGCGGCGGTGCGCAGCGGCACCTCGCGGATGAACAGCACCAGCAGGAAGCCGACCACCGCGAACGGGGCGGCGACCAGGAAGACCGTGCCCACGCCGTGGCCGAAGGCGTCGGTGACCAGCGGGACGATCCGCGCGGGCAGCTTGTGCAGGTCGGGGATGCCGTCGCCGCCGGCCCCGGCGGCCGGCAGACCGGCCTTGGCGAAGTTCTCCGCCAGGTAGGAGGCGACCTTGTTGCCGAGCAGCGCGCCGAGCGCGGAGACGCCCATCGCGCCGCCCATGGTGCGGAAGAAGGTGACCACCGAGCTGGCCGCGCCGAGCTCGTGCCGCGGGACGGTGTTCTGCACCGCGAGCACCAGGTTCTGGCTGGTCAGGCCGAGGCCGACGCCGGCCACCGCCATGTAGAGCGCGAGCAGCGCGTAGGAGCTGTCGTCGCGGGCGGTGCCGAGCAGCGCGAGTCCGACCGCGAGCATCAGCGTGCCGCCGACCAGGAAGCCCTTCCAGCGGCCGTACTTGGTGATCAGGCGGCCGCCGATGGTGGAGGAGAGCGCCAGGCCGAGGATCATCGGCAGGGTGAGCAGGCCGGCCTGGGTGGGGGTCTTCTCCTTGGCGAGCTGGAAGTACTGGCCGAGGAAGGTGGTGGTGCCGTACATCCCGACGCCGACGAAGGCGCTGGCCAGCGCGGCCAGCGCGACGGTGCGGTGGCGGAACAGGTCGAGCGGGATCAGCGGCTCGGCGGCGCGCTTCTCCACCAGCACGAAGACCAGGGCGAGCAGCAGTCCGCCGCCGACCATGGCGGCCGTCTGCCAGGAGACCCAGGCGTAGTTCTTGCCGGCCAGCGAGATCCAGATCATCACCAGGCTGACCGCGGCGGTGATCAGCACCGCGCCGAGGTAGTCGATCTTCGGCTTGCGGACCGGCTGCTCGGGCAGCTTCAGGGTGCGCTGCAGCACCAGGACGGCGACCAGCGCGAACGGCACGCCGACGTAGAAGCACCAGCGCCAGCCGAGCCAGTCGGTGTCCACGATGACGCCGCCGATCAGCGGGCCGCCGATGGTGGCGAGCGCGAAGACCGCGCCGAAGTAGCCGCTGTACCGGCCGCGTTCGCGCGGCGGGACCATCGCGGCCAGGCAGATCTGGCCGAGCGCGATCACGCCGCCGGCGCCGATGCCCTGCAGCACCCGGCAGAAGATCAGCATGCCGATGGACTGCGAGAGGCCGGCCAGCGCCGAGGAGATCACGTAGATCACCATGGCGATCTGCACCAGCAGCTTCTTGCTGACCAGGTCGGAGAGCTTGCCCCAGAGCGGGGTCGCGGCGGTGATCGACAGCAGCGCCGCGGTCACCACCCAGGTGTACGCGGACTCGCCGCCGTGCAGGTCGGTGAGGATCCGCGGCAGTGCGTTGGAGACGACGGTCGAGGAGAGAACGGCCACGAACAGGCCGAGCAGCAGGCCCGAGAGGGCTTCGAGGACTTGTCGGTGGGACATCTGGGCCTGGGGAGTCGGCGGCATGGGGTTCCTTCGCCTGAAATTTCGTTGCCTGAAGCAACTATACGTCGATAGTTGACTAAGACAACTTTCTTCAAATTCAGGTAAAGGAATCCCCCGCGCCGCCCGTCAGACCCCCTCGGTCAGCTCGTTGAACCGCTCCAGCAGTTCGGCGAAGCGGCGCAACTCGGCCGGATCCCAGACCTCCAGGCGCGAGCGGAACCGGGCCATCCGCTCCGCCCGCGCACGGACGAACCGCTCCTCCCCCTCGGCGGTCAGCGAGACCAGCGAGGCCCGCCGGTCCAGCGGGTCGGTCTCCCGGCGCAGCAGCCCGAGCTCCTCGATCGCCTTGATCTGCCGGCTCACCGTCGCCTTGCCCACCCCGAAGTGCAGCCCGACGTCGGTCACCCGGGCCCGCCCGGCGTCGTGGATGAACCCGAGCAGCGCGTACGCCCCCGCCTCCAGCTCCGGGTGGACCAGCCGGGAGACCTCCGCCGCCCGCGCCCGACTGCGCCGGAACAGCGTCAACACCTCGCGCTCGACGTCCAGGAACGCCTGCTCGACGGGGGTCTGCACACCGGGGGCCTCGTTCATGGCGCTCAGTATCGCGCAGCTCGCGCCTCCCCCTCCCCGGAACTAGTTCATGTTATGAAGTATCCGTTTCGCCCGTATTGATCCACTCCTGGAGGGAGAGGCCCCGCCATGGCAGAGCCCGGAACGGGATTCGCGGCGGACCTTCGGGACGCGGTTACCCCGCGCGCGTTCCTGCTGGTCGTCGCCACCCTGCTGCTCCAGCTCGGCTTCATCACCTCGTACGTCGGCGCCCTGCACCACCCGACGCCGCACCAGCTCTCGATCGCCGTGGTCGCCCCCGAGCAGGTCGCCGGGAAGCTGACCGCCGCCCTGGAGGCCGTCCCGAACGACGCGGTACGCGCCTCCACCGCGCCCGACCAGGCCACCGCCGCGTCCCGGATCAAGGACCAGAAGATCTACGCGGCCTGGGTCGTCGACCCGACCGGCACCAAGGACGCCCTGCTGGTCGCCGACGCCCGCGGACCGGCCGCCGCCACCGCGGCCGAGGAGATCGTCGGCAAGCTGGCCGCCACCCAGGGCCGCACCATCGCCGTCGAGGACACCATCCCGCTGGCCGCGGGCGACGCGGAGGGGCTCTCCTCCTTCTACCTGGTGGTCGGCTGGTGCGTCGGCGGCTACCTGGTCGCCTCGATCCTCGGCATCAGCGCCGGCTCCCGGCCCGCCAACAGCGGCCGCGCGGTGCTCCGGCTCGGCACGCTGGCGCTCTACTCGGTCGCGGCCGGCCTCGGCGGCGCGCTGATCACCGGCCCGATCCTGGACGCGCTGCCCGGCTCGATCGCCGCCCTCACCGGCCTCGGCACCCTGGTGGTCTTCGCGGTCGGCGCCGTCACCATGGCGCTGGAGTGCCTGTTCGACGTGGTCGGCATCGGCCTGGCGGTGCTGGTCTTCGTGGTGCTGGGCAACCCCAGCGCGGGCGGCGTCTTCCCACCGCCGCTGCTGCCCGCGTTCTGGCGGGCGATCGGCCAGTGGATCCCGAACGGCGCCGGCACCTCGGCCGCCCGTTCCATCGCCTACCTGGACTCCACCAACCTGACGGTGCCGTTCCTGGTGCTGGCCGCCTGGGCGGTGATCGGCGTCGCGGTGACCTTCCTCGCCGTGGCGGGCGGCCCGCGGTTCGGCCGCCCGCTGCCCGGGGGGCGCTGACCGTCCGTCAGACCCGTTCCGGCTCCCGCCCGGGCCGCTCCGGCTCGGCGGGGGCCTCCCCCTCGGACAGCCGGGTGAAGACGAACCGGCTCATCGCCCAGAAGCGGAAGACCATCGCCACCAGCGTTCCGATGATCATGCCGCTGAGGAAGTCCGCGATCTCCTGGGTCAGATGGCTGACGTCCGGCGTCCGCAGGTCGAGGACGTACCGCGACAGCGCCAGCGGGATGTCGTTCACCAGCACCGCCAGCCCGCTGACCACGAAGAACAGCACCGCCTCGCGCTGCTTGCCGACCGCCCGGAAGGACCACTGCCGGTTCAGCACGTAGGAGATCACCGTGGTGACCACGGTGGCGATGGTCAGCGCCACCACCGGCTTGTTCTGGCAGACCGTCAGCTTCAGCCCGAAGTTGATCAGCATGGTCAGCAGGAAGCAGGTCCCCCCGACCATGAGGAACTTCACCAGCTTGCGGTGCTTCACCAGGAACGGGCGGTAGCGCTCCGGCACGGCGGCGAGCACCCGCTGCGTAAGGGACGGCATGCGGGCAGTCTGCCACGCGTCCCGAGCACGAACCACCACGGGCGCGGAGCTCGCCCGCGCCCGTGGTGGTTTCCGGTCAGGCCGCGGCGACCAGCACCTCGGCCGGCTCCAGGGCCAGCTTCAGCACCTCCCGCACGTCGGCCACCGGGTGGACCGTCAGCCGCTCCAGCACCTCGTCCGGGACGTCGTCCAGGTCCGGCTCGTTGCGCTTCGGGATGATCACCGTGGTGATCCCGGCCCGGTCGGCGGCCAGCAGCTTCTGCTTCACCCCGCCGATCGGCAGCACCCGCCCGGTCAGCGACACCTCACCGGTCATCGCCACGTCGGTGCGCACCTTGCGGCCGGACAGCAGCGAGGCCAGCGCCGTGGTCATGGTGATGCCCGCGCTCGGACCGTCCTTGGGCACCGCCCCGGCCGGCACGTGCAGGTGGATGCCCCGCTCGCGCAGCCCGGTCACCGGCAGCTCCAGCTCGGCGCCGCGCGAACGCAGGTAGGAGAGCGCGATGTGCGCCGACTCCTTCATCACGTCGCCCAGCTGGCCGGTCAGGGTCAGCCCGGTCGAGCCGGTCTCCGCGTCCGCCAGCGAGGCCTCGATGTAGAGGACGTCGCCGCCGGCCCCGGTGACCGCCAGCCCGGTCGCCACGCCGGGCACCGCGGTCCGGCGCTCGGACGGCTCCTGCGCCGCCTCCGGCACGTGGTGCGGCCGGCCGAGCAGCGCTCGCAGGTCGTCCGCCCCGATCGCGGCGGGCAGCTCGCGGCCGCCCAGCTCGGTCTGGGCCGCGACCTTCCGCAGGATGCGCGCGATCGACCGCTCCAGGTTCCGGACGCCCGCCTCCCGGGTGTACTCGGCGGCCAGCCGGCGCAGCGCCGCCTCGTCCACCGCGACCTGCTCCGCGCTCAGCCCGGCCTTCGCCAGCTGACGGGGCAGCAGGTGGTCACGGGCGATCGCGACCTTCTCGTCCTCGGTGTAGCCGTCCAGCCGCACCAGGTCCATCCGGTCCAGCAGCGGCTCCGGGATGGCCTCCAGCACGTTGGCGGTGGCCAGGAAGACCACGTCCGACAGGTCCAGCTCGACCTCCAGGTAGTGGTCCCGGAAGGTGTGGTTCTGCGCCGGGTCCAGCACCTCCAGCAGCGCCGCCGCCGGGTCGCCCCGGAAGTCCGAGCCGACCTTGTCGATCTCGTCCAGCAGCACCACCGGGTTCATCGACCCGGCCTCCTTGATCGCCCGGACGATCCGGCCCGGCAGCGCGCCCACGTACGTCCTGCGGTGGCCGCGGATCTCCGCCTCGTCCCGGACGCCGCCCAGCGACACCCGCACGAACGAGCGGCCCATCGCCCGCGCCACCGACTCGCCCAGCGAGGTCTTGCCCACGCCCGGCGGACCCACCAGCGCCAGTACCGCGCCCCCGCGCCGCCCGCCGATCTGCCCGAGCCCGAGGTCGGCCCGCCGCTTGCGCACCGCCAGGTACTCGACGATCCGGTCCTTCACGTCGTCCAGGCCGGTGTGGTCGGCGTCCAGCACCGCACGGGCGCCGGCGATGTCGTACGCGTCCTCGGAGCGGGTGCTCCACGGCAGCTCCAGCACGGTGTCCAGCCAGGTGCGGATCCACGACCCCTCCGGCGACTGGTCGCTGGAGCGCTCCAGCTTGTCGACCTCCTTGAGCGCCGCCTCGCGCACCTTCTCCGGCAGCTCGGCCGTCTCCACCCGCGCCCGGTAGTCGTCCTCCTCGGTGCCCGACTCGCCGTTCAGCTCGGCCAGCTCCTTGCGCACCGCCTCCAGCTGGCGCCGCAGCAGGAACTCCTTCTGCTGCTTCGCCACGCCCTCCTCGACGTCCTTGCGGATGGTGTCGTTGACCTCCTCCTCCGCCAGGTGGTCGCGCAGCAGGCTCAGCGCGTACTCCAACCGGGCCAGCCGGTCCGCCTCCAGCAGCACCTTCAGCTTCTGCTCGGCGGTCGCGAACGGCGCGTACCCGATGTTGTCGGCCAGCTCGCCGACGTCGTCGATCGCGGCCACCCGGTCGACGATCTGCCACGCCCCGCGCTTGCGCAGCCACTTCGTGGACAGCGCCTTGTACTCCTTGACCAGCTCGGCGGCCCGCCCGGCCACCGGCGTCCCCGGGTCCGACTCCCGGAACGGCGTGGTCTCCACCCACAGCGCCGCCCCCGGCCCGGTCGTCCCCGCGCCGATCCGCACCCGGCGCACCGCCCGCACCAGCGCCGCCGGGTCACCGTCCGCGAGCCGGCCCACCTGCTCGACCGTCGCCAACGTGCCTACCGCCGCGTACGACCCGTCCAGCCGCGGCACCAGCAGCACCTGCGGCTTCCCACCCCCGTTGCTACCCGCCCGGGCCGCCTCCACGGCAGCCCGCACCTCGGGATCCGAAAGCTCCAGCGGAACCACCATGCCGGGGAGCACCACTTCGTCGTCGAGCGGCAGCACGGGCAGGGTGAGCGGAGTGGACGTCGATGCCATGATCTCTCCCCAGTCAGTGAACTTGAGCTGACCTGACTAAGGTTTGGCGCCCGGGGATTGTTCCCCCGCCCGTGTTCACCGTCAGAGAACGCAGAAACCCCGCGCACCACAGGGGCGCTGGGGGTACCTCCCAGCCCCTCATGGGGCTGGGGGCGGAACTGCGCGAGGCGGAAGGCGCGCGTCTGAAAGATCGCGCTACGAAGACTCAGTTGCCAGCGATCGCGACCCCGCAGGAGCCAACGCCGGCTCGCGGAGCGCCCGTCGCGGCCCCCTCGGCCCCCGCCCTCGCAGCAGCGGCCACAGCGAGATGCCCACCGCCAGCGCCGCCGGGTGCCCGACCGAGGTCACCAGGTCCGGGTCCGACGCCACCTGGTGCGCGATCAGCGCCAGCCCCGCGCCGAGCGCGATGCCCCGCCCGGCGGGTCGCAGCAGCCCGGCCAGCGCGCCCAGCGAGGTGAGGACGCCGTAGCTCACCCCGATGTCCATCGCGTCCAGCAGCCCGGGCTCGGCCCGCCCGTCCGCGACCACCGCGACCACCACGCCCTGCGAGAGCAGCGTCGCGACGATGTGCCCCGCCGCGAAGACGCCGAGCGCGCGCAGCGCGCCGACCCGGCGCTCCAGGGGTGCGACGGTCAGCAGGAAGGCCCAGAAGTACGGCATCCACACCGGCCCGGCGACCCACAGCCCGGAGCCCACCAGCGAGAGCATCGGGTGGGCGAGCAGGTTGTGCGCGTCGGTCGAGGAGAGCGACTGCAGCCGGTGGACGGTGTCCGTGTCGCCGAAACGCGCGAACAGCGTGGTGCCCAGCAGCAGTGCGAGGTAACCGAGCGCGAACGGGTTCGCACGGGGGGTGGGGATCGCCCGCAGGCCGGGTCGAATCAGTCGTCGTCGCAGTTCCGCGCTGGTCATGGTGCCTCCCGAACGCCTGTCGTGCCCACGATACGGGTGCCGACTGAGAGGTGTCTGAGGAAGTCCTGTGAAGACCTCGCCCGCCGCACCTGCCGCTCGCACACGTACCGTTACAGCTCGGTAGTGCTGCGGGTAAGGTATCGGCCCGTGCCCGTCCGATCGGGAACCTGCCAAACACGGAGGCGGCGCGCGCAGGCGGTCCGTGACCGGAAATTCCTCCGGTCCGCCCGCCCTGGCGGCGACGGCGTCCGTACCCTGCGAGCAGGAGCATCGGCGGGCGGGGCACGGCCCACGACGGATGAAGACGACTACGAGCGGAGCCCGCTGTCCCCACAGGCAGCCGGCCCGCAGCCCTGGGGGCGGTGGCGTGACCGTGACAGAGATCCAGCAAGAGCCCATGAACAGCGGCCCGGTGGGCACCCAGCGACGGGTGCTCGTCGTGGAGGACGAGCCCACGATCGCCGAGTCCATCGCGGCCCGGCTGGGAGCCGAGGGCTTCAAGGTGGCGGTGGCCCACGACGGGCCGGGCGCGGTGGACGGCTTCCACACCTGGCAGCCGGACCTGGTGGTGCTCGACATCATGCTGCCGGGCTTCGACGGCCTCGAGGTGTGCCGTCGGATCCAGGCCCAGCGCCCGGTGCCGGTGCTGATGCTGACCGCCCGGGACGACGAGACCGACCTGCTGGTGGGTCTGGGCGTCGGTGCGGACGACTACATGACCAAGCCGTTCTCGATGCGCGAGCTGGCGGCCCGGGTGAACGTGCTGCTGCGCCGGGTGGAGCGCGCCCAGCAGGCGGCCCGCACCCCGGCGCTGGGCAGCCTGCGCTTCGGCGAGCTCGAGATCGACCACGTGCAGCGCCGGGTGCGGCTGGGCTCGGGCGACGTCCACCTGACGCCGACCGAGTTCGACCTGCTGGCCTGCCTGGCGGCGCAGCCGCGCGCGGTGCTGACCCGCGAGCAGCTGCTGGCCGAGGTGTGGGACTGGACCGACGCGTCCGGCACCCGCACCGTGGACAGCCACGTGAAGGCGCTGCGCCGCAAGATCGGTGCGAGCTGGATCCGCACGGTGCACGGCGTGGGCTACGCGCTGGAGGCACCGCTGTCCTGACCGGACGGCGCCGGTTCGGGCCTCCGGGGGGCCCGCGCGGCGTTCCGGTCGTTCACGGGGGACGAGTCCTAGGGACACCATGACCTTTCCACAGCAACGCAACGGGGAAGCCGAGCTCACCCCGCAGCCCCCGCTCGCGGTGCGCGCGGCGCGCCGGGTGTGGGCCGACATCCGCCCGTTCGACCCGGTGCGGTCGATCAAGGGCAAGCTGGCCCTGCTGGTGGTCGTCTCGGTGGTGCTGGCCACCGGCATGGTGGTGGTGGCTATCTGGTCGGAGACCCAGATCCGGGTCATCATGATCTTCTCGCTGATCGCCTCGCTGCTGTTCATGCAGTTCCTCGCGCACGGGCTGACCGCCCCGCTGCGGGACATGACGGCGGCGGCCCGGGCGATGGCCGAGGGCGACTACAGCGCCCGGGTCGAGGTCGCCTCGCGGGACGAGATCGGCGAGCTGGCCGACACCTTCAACCGGATGGCGGGCGACCTGGAGGCCGCCGACCGGCACCGCCGCGAGCTGATCGCCAACGTCTCGCACGAGCTGCGCACGCCGATCGCGGCGCTGCGCGGGGTGCTGGAGAACGTGGTGGACGGCGTGGTGAAGGCGGACCCGAAGACCCTGGGCACCGCCCTGGAGCAGACCGAGCGGTTGGGCCGCCTGGTCACCCACCTGCTGGACCTGTCGAAGCTGGACGACGGCGTGGTCCCGCTGGACACCCGCCCGTTCCTGGTGCGCCCGTTCCTGGACGGCGTGCTGCGCGGGGTGACGGTGGACGGCGCGGTGGCCGGCGGCGCGTACGCACGCCGCGAGGACGTCCGCCTGGCGCTGGACGTGCAGCCGGACCGGCTGACCGCGGTGGCGGACGAGGAGCGGCTGCACCAGGTGGTGGCCAACCTGGTGGACAACGCCTGCAAGCACTCGCCGGAGGGCGGCACGGTCACGGTGCGGGCCCGCGCGACCGACGACGGCGGCCTGCTGCTGGAGGTCGAGGACGAGGGCCCCGGCATCCCGCCGGCCGACCGCGAGCGGGTGTTCGAGCGGTTCGGGCGCAGCGGCTCGCCGACCGCGCTGGGCCCGGGCAGCGACGGCGGCACCGGGCTGGGGCTGGCGATCGCCCGCTGGGCGGTGGACCTGCACGGCGGCCGGATCCGGGTGGCGGAGGCGGCCGAGGGCTGCCGGATCGAGGTCACCCTGCCGGGTGAGAGCGCGGTTCCGGCATAGTTTGTCGCAGAACTGGTACAAACCGGGGCCGAACCGTTGTCGGACCGAGCCCGAAGGACCTGCCAAGTGGTCCAGACCATTGGTTTTGTCCGATTTTCGGCGACTATCAACCGGTATGGAAATGGGGTCAGTTCCCACCTTTCCGGCATCTCTAACGCTCAGATCAAGCCAAATTCCGACCCCTTGATGTGATCTGGGCGACGCCTGACCGCCGGGGACTGCGCGATCACTCGTCGGAGGCGTAGCCTTAATCCCCGCTGTCCACCATCCCAAAAGGAAGCGGAAGAGGGCGGTTGCCCCGTGTCGCCACACCAAGAAACCCCCAGCTCGGCAAGCTCCACTGGCTTCGGCCCCAATGAGTGGCTCGTCGACGAGATCTACCAGCAGTACCTCCAGGACCCGAGCTCGGTTGACCGGGCCTGGTGGGACTTTTTCGCCGACTACAAGCCCGGTACCGAGGTGACTTCAGTGACCCAGGCCGCAACCCCGGTCGGCGCCCCGCCGACCCCCGTTGCCGCTCCCGCTGCCGCTGCTCCGGCCGCGTCCGCCCCCGCTGCTCCGGCGCCCGCCGCACCCGCCCCGGTGGCCGCGCCCGCGCCGCTGCCGGCCGCGCCCGCCGCGCCGCCCGCGCCGAAGGCCGCCGCCCCGGCCGCGCCGAAGGCAGCCGAGGGTCCGGAGCTGGTCCAGCTGCGTGGCCCGGCCAAGGCCGTGGCCACCAACATGGACGCCTCGCTGGAGGTTCCGACCGCCACCTCGGTGCGCGCGGTGCCCGCCAAGCTGTTGATCGACAACCGCATCGTCATCAACAACCACCTGCAGCGCGCCCGCGGCGGCAAGGTCTCCTTCACCCACCTGATCGGCTACGCGCTGGTGCAGGCCGTGAAGGCCAACCCCGCGATGAACTACAGCTACAAGGTGGAGGACGGCAAGTCCTACCTGGTGAAGCCCGAGCACGTGAACCTGGGCCTCGCCATCGACCTGGTCAAGCCGAACGGCGAGCGCCAGCTGGTCGTCGCGGCCATCAAGAAGGCCGAGACCCTCGACTTCTTCGGCTTCTGGCAGGCCTACGAGGACATCGTCCGCCGGGCCCGCGCCAACAAGCTGACCATGGACGACTTCACCGGGGTCACGGTCTCGCTGACCAACCCCGGCGGCATCGGCACCGTGCACTCCGTGCCGCGCCTGATGCAGAACCAGGGCACCATCGTCGGCGTCGGCGCGATGGAGTACCCGGCCGAGTTCCAGGGCTCCTCCCAGGAGACGCTGGCCCGCCTGGGCATCTCCAAGATCATGACGCTGACCTCGACCTACGACCACCGCGTCATCCAGGGCGCGGCGTCGGGCGAGTTCCTGCGCTCGATCCACCAGCTGCTGCTGGGCTCGAACGACTTCTACGACGAGGTCTTCGAGTCCCTGCGGATCCCGTACGAGCCGGTGCGCTGGGCCACCGACGTGGCGACCACCCACGACGACGAGGTCAACAAGACCGCCCGCGTCATCGAGCTGATCCACTCCTACCGGGTCCGCGGCCACCTGATGGCCGACACCGACCCGCTGGAGTACAAGCAGCGCAAGCACCCCGACCTGGACGTCGTCCAGCACGGCCTCACGCTGTGGGACCTGGAGCGCGAGTTCGCGGTCGGCGGCTTCGGCGGCCAGAAGATGATGAAGCTCCGCGACATCCTCGGCCTGCTGCGCAACACCTACTGCCGCACCGTCGGCATCGAGTACATGCACATCCAGGACCCGGCGCAGCGCACCTGGCTGCAGGAGCGCCTGGAGAAGCCGTACACCAAGCCGGAGCGCGAGGAGCAGCTGCGCATCCTGCGCCGGCTGAACTCGGCCGAGGCGTTCGAGACCTTCCTGCAGACCAAGTACGTCGGGCAGAAGCGTTTCTCGCTGGAGGGCGGCGAGTCGCTCATCCCGCTGCTGGACGCCACCATCGACGCCGCCGCCGAGCACCGCCTCGACGAGGCCGTCATCGGCATGGCGCACCGCGGACGCCTGAACGTGCTGGCGAACATCGTCGGCAAGCCGTTCGGCAAGATCTTCGGCGAGTTCGAGGGCAACCTGGACCCGAAGTCGATGCACGGCTCCGGCGACGTGAAGTACCACCTGGGCTCCGAGGGCACCTTCACCGGCCTGGACGGCGAGACCATCAAGGTGTCGCTGGCCGCCAACCCCTCGCACCTGGAGACCGTGGACCCGGTCGTCGAGGGCATCGCCCGCGCCAAGCAGGACATCCTGGACTTCGGCGGCACGACCTTCCCGGTGCTGCCGATCCAGATCCACGGCGACGCGGCCTTCGCGGGCCAGGGCGTGGTCGCGGAGACCCTGAACATGTCGCAGCTGCGCGGCTACCGCACCGGCGGCACCGTGCACATCGTGGTCAACAACCAGGTCGGCTTCACCGCCGCCCCGACCTCCTCGCGCTCGTCGATGTACTGCACCGACGTGGCCCGGATGATCGAGGCGCCGATCTTCCACGTGAACGGCGACGACCCGGAGGCCGTGGTCCGCGTGGCCCGCCTGGCCTTCGAGTTCCGCGAGCAGTTCCACAAGGACGTCGTGATCGACCTCATCTGCTACCGCCGCCGCGGTCACAACGAGGCCGACAACCCGTCGTTCACCCAGCCGCTGATGTACGACCTGATCGACAAGAAGCGCTCGGTGCGCAAGCTCTACACCGAGGCGCTGATCGGTCGCGGCGACATCACCATGGAAGAGGCGGAGCAGGCGCTCCAGGACTTCCAGGGACAGCTGGAGAAGGTCTTCGCCGAGGTCCGCGAGGCCGCCACCGCTCCGGTCGGCGCCGCCAACGGCAAGCCGGTCGCCGACTTCCCGGTCTCCATCCAGACCGGCATCTCCGAGGAGATGGTCAAGCGGATCGCCGCCTCGCAGGTCAACCTGCCGGACTGGCTGACCGTCCACCCGCGCCTGCTGCCGCAGCTGCAGCGCCGCGCCGCCTCGGTCGAGGACAACACCATCGACTGGGCGATGGGCGAGACCCTCGCCATCGGCTCGCTGCTGATGGAGGGTCACCCGGTCCGCCTGGCCGGCCAGGACTCCCGCCGCGGCACCTTCGGCCAGCGCCACGCGGTGCTGATCGACCGCAACAGCGGCGAGGACTACACCCCGCTGCTGTACCTGACCGAGGACCAGGCCCGCTACACCGTCTACGACAGCCTGCTGTCGGAGTACGCGGCGATGGGCTTCGAGTACGGCTACTCGCTGACCCGCCCGAACGCGCTGGTCATGTGGGAGGCGCAGTTCGGCGACTTCGTCAACGGCGCGCAGACCATGGTGGACGAGTACATCGCGTCCGCCGAGCAGAAGTGGGGCCAGCACTCCGGCGTCACCCTGCTGCTGCCGCACGGCATGGAGGGCCAGGGCCCGGACCACTCGTCCGCCCGCCCGGAGCGCTTCCTGCAGCTGTGCGCGCAGGACAACATGACGGTCGCGATGCCGACCCTGCCGTCGAACTACTTCCACCTGCTGCGCTGGCAGGCGCACAACCCGCACCACAAGCCGCTCATCGTCTTCACCCCGAAGTCGATGCTGCGTCTGAAGGCCGCGGCGTCCGCCACCAGCGAGTTCCTCTCCGGCGGCTTCCGCCCGGTGATCGGCGACTCGACGGTGGACCCGGCGCAGGTGCGCAAGGTGGTCATCACCTCCGGCAAGTTCTACTACGACCTGGAGGCGGCCCGGACCGAGCGCGGCGTCACCGACACCGCGATCGTCCGCGTCGAGCGCCTGTACCCGCTGCCGGTGGCCGAGCTCCAGGAGGAGCTGAGCCGCTACGGCGAGGGCGTCCAGTTCATCTGGGCGCAGGAGGAGCCGGCGAACCAGGGTGCCTGGCCGTTCATCGCGATGAACCTGGTCGACCACCTGCAGGTCGTCATCGGCCGCTCCGCCAACGGCGCCCGGCTGCGCCGCGTCGCCCGCCCGGCCTCCTCGGCCCCGGCGGTCGGCTCGGCCAAGCGGCACGCCGCGGAGCAGCAGGCGCTGCTCGACGAGGTCTACGCGATCTGACACCCCCCTTCGACCGGAGAAAGACCCACCGTGTACTTCACTGACCGCGGCATCGAGGAACTGCAGAACCGGCGTGGCGACGAGGAGGTCACCTTCGAGTGGCTGGCCGAGCGCCTGCGGGAGTTCGTCGACCTGAACCCGGACTTCGAGGTGCCGGTGGAGCGGCTGGCCACCTGGCTGGCCCGGCTGGACGACGAGGACGAGGACTGACGGCAGGTCGGTCCAACGGCACGGCCCGGGAGGTTCCCACCTCCCGGGCCGTGCCGTTTTTCTCGGGGTCGGACTCCGGGTCGGCTCGGGGTCCGGTGCGGGTGGTCTCCGGGGCACGGCTTCCTTGACTTTCTCCATACGCGATATATCGTGAATATCAAGAGAACGCGATACATCGCGTATGGAGGGACGGGGAGAGAGCAATGACCCAGTGGACGGTTGACGCGACCGAGAACATCGCCTTCGACGAGCCGGTGCAGACCCTGCACGTGCGGATCGTCGACGGCACCGTGAACGTGGTGCCCACCGACGGGCCGGCCCGGCTGGAGGTGGCCCTGCTGGAGGGCGACCCGCTGCAGGTCAGCCTGGAGAACGGGGTGCTGACCGTCTCCTACAAGGACCTCTCCTGGCACGAGTTCGGCGAGGCCGTGAAGTCGGTGCAGACCGTCAAGTCGTTCTTCTCCTCGCTGCGCCGCAAGCGCCGGGCCGAGGTGACCGTCGCCGTGCCGGCCGCCGCCGCGGTCAAGCTCGGCACCGTCTCGGCGCACGCCACCGTCTCCGGGATCACCGGCGAGGTCGGCGTGCACGGCGCCAGCGGCGACACCACGCTGGCGGGCCTGACCGGCCGGGTGCAGGCCAACACCGTCTCCGGCGACATCGACGCCGAGGGCCTGTCCGGCGAGCTCAAGGTCAACACCGTCTCCGGCGCGGTCACCCTGGTGGCCGGCACCGCGGACCGGATCCGGGCCAACTCGGTCTCCGGCGCGGTCACCCTCGACCTGGACGTCACCACCCCGACCGACATCGCGGTCACCACCGTCTCCGGGGCGGTCGGCGTGCGGCTGCCCTCGCTCGCCGACGCCCGGGTGGAGGCCGGCACCACCGCCGGCTCCCTCTCCAGCGCCTTCTCCGAACTGACGGTCGGCGGCGGCTGGGGGTCCAAGAAGCTCTCCGGCCAGCTCGGCAGCGGCCGCGGCCACCTGCAGGTGACCACCGTGACCGGCGCGGTCACCGTGCAGCGCCGCCCCGACGCCGAGGAGGACCGGCCGGTGAAGGAACTGCCCGTCGGCGGGCTCGACCTGACCAAGGAGGTCTGAGATGACCCCGGTGTTCGGCCACGGCCGGCTCCGCCTCTACCTGCTCAAGCTGCTCGACGAGAGCCCGCGGCACGGCTACGAGGTGATCCGCCTGCTGGAGGAGCGCTTCCACGGCCTGTACGCGCCCTCCGCGGGCACCGTCTACCCCCGGCTGGCCAAGCTGGAGGCCGAGGGCCTGGTCAGCCATGCCGTCGAGGGCGGCCGCAAGGTGTACCGGCTGACCGACGCCGGGCGGGCCGAACTCGCCTCCCGGCAGGACGAACTGGCCGCCCTGGAGGCGGAGATCCACGACTCGGTCGGCCAGCTGGCCGGCGCGATCCGGCACGACGTCCGGACCAGCGCCAAGAACCTGCGCGACGAGATGTGGCAGCAGGCCAAGCAGTCCGGCACCGCCGCGCCCCTCGACCCGTTCGCCGGCGGCTCGTGGCGGGACAAGGAGTCCTGGCAGCGTGCCAAGGAGGAGTTCGCGCAGCTCAAGGCCGAGGCCCGGGAGCAGGCCCGGCGGGCCAAGGAGCAGGAGAAGGCTGCCCGGCTGAAGGCCAAGGAGGCCGAGGCGGAGGCCAAGCGGCTGCGTGAGCAGTCCCGGGCCGCCCGCAGCGCCGCCCAGGAGGAGGCGCTGCGGCTGAAGCGGCGGGTCGAGGAGCAGGTCCGCGAGCACGCCTCGCGCGGCGACTGGTCCACCGGTCTCGCCGAGGGCCTGGCCGAACTCACCCGCGGTCTCGGCTCGCTGGCGGACTCCGCCCGCTGGGGCAGCCCGGCGGAGACCCGGCCGGCCGGCGCCGCCGCACCCGCGGAGAGCGTCCGGATCGACCTCGACAAGACCGTTCCCGCGGCGGAGCTGCCGGACTGGGCCCGGATCGACCCGGACGGCGACCCGGCCCGCGAACTGGAGCGGCTGCTCGACCGGTTCCGCGACCACGTCCGCGACGGCGCCCGGGACACCGGCGTGGACGCCGCCCGGCTGGAGCGCGCCCGGCAGGCGCTGGCCGCCGCCGCCCGCGCGCTGTTCGAGCACTGACCGGGGGCACCGCGCCGCGGGACCACATGGACACGGAGGGCCGCTGAGGACGGGTCAGCGGCCCTTCGGGCATGGGCTTCTGACGCCTCGTCAGCTCAGGGCGTGAGCACCAGCTTGCCGAAGACCTCGCCCTTCTCCAGCCGGGCGAACGCCTCGCGGGCCTCGGCCAGCGGCAGCACCGAGTCGATCACCGGGCGGATCCCGGCGTTGGCGCAGAGCGCGAGCAGGCCGGCCAGCTCCTCCTTGGTGCCCATGGTCGAGCCGACCACCTTCAGCTCCAGGAAGAAGATCCGGTTCAGCTCGGCGGCCTTCGGGTTCGGGCCGCTGGTCGCCCCGGAGATCACGATGGTGCCGCCCGGACGCAGTGACTTCACCGAGTGCGACCAGGTCGCGGCGCCGACCGTCTCCATCACCGCGTCCACCCGCTCCGGCAGCCGGGCGCCGCTCTCGAACGCCGCGTCCGCGCCGAGCTCCACCGCCCGGGCCCGCTTGGCCTCGTCCCGGCCGGTCACCCAGACCCGCAGCCCGGCGGCCTTGGCCAGCACCACCAGCGCGGTCGACACCCCGCCGCCGGCGCCCTGCACCAGCACGGTGTCGCCGGGCTTCACCCCGGCGTTGGTGAACAGCATCCGGTACGCCGTCAGCCACGCGGTGGGCAGGCAGGCCGCCTGCTCGAAGCTCAGCTCGGCCGGCTTGGGCAGCAGGTTCCAGGCCGGCACCGCCACCCGCTGGGCGAAGGTGCCCTGGTAGCGCTCGGTCAGGATCGACCGGGGCTCGTTCGGGCCGACGCCGTGGCCGCTCTGGCCGATCACCGAGTGGATCACCACCTCGTTGCCGTCCTCGTCGACCCCGGCGGCGTCGCAGCCCAGGATCATCGGCAGCCGCTCGGCGGGCAGGCCCACCCCGCGCAGCGACCACAGGTCGTGGTGGTTCAGGGTGGCGGCCTTCACCGTCACCACGCTCCACCCCGGACGCGCCTGCGGTTCGGGCAGCTCGCCCAGCTCCAGCGCGCTCAACGGATCGTCAGGACTGATACGGGCGGCGTAGGCAGCAAACATGTCCGGACCATAGCCCTGCGGGGCGTGGTGGAGTAACCACGCCCCGCTGTGAGGGTTCACATATTGCGCATCCGGCCGCGTCGTTACAGGCGGGCCAGGCCCTCCGCCTTCGCGGCCTCGGCGACCGCGCGGGTGACCGCCGGGGCGACCCGCTCGTCGAACGGCGACGGGATGACCTTCTGCGGGGTCAGCTCCTCGGCGACGACGCCCGCGAGGGCCTTGGCGGCGGCGAGCTTCATGCCCTCGGAGATCCGGCTGGCGCGCACCGAGAGGGCGCCGGCGAAGATGCCGGGGAAGGCCAGCACGTTGTTGATCTGGTTCGGGAAGTCGGAGCGCCCGGTGGCGACGACCGCGGCGTAGCGGTGCGCGACCTCGGGGTGGATCTCCGGGTTGGGGTTGGCCATCGCGAAGATGAAGCAGCCGGGCGCCATGGTGGCGACGGCCTCCTCCGGGACGGTTCCGCCGGAGACGCCGATGAAGACGTCGGCGCCGACCAGCGCGTCGGCCAGGCTGCCCTTGAGGCCCTCCTTGTTGGTGAGGGCGGCGATCTCGGCCTTGACGTCGGTCAGGTCGCCGCGGCCCTCGTACACCACGCCGCGCCGGTCGCAGACCGAGACGTCGCCGATGCCGGCGGCCACCAGCATCTTGGCGATCGCGATGCCGGCCGCGCCGGCGCCGGAGATGACCGCGCGCAGCGAGCCGATCTCACGGTTCGTCACCTTGGCGGCGTTCCACAGGGCGGCGGTGGTGACGATCGCGGTGCCGTGCTGGTCGTCGTGGAAGACCGGGATGTCCAGGGCCTCCTGCAGGCGCTTCTCGATCTCGAAGCAGCGCGGGGCGGAGATGTCCTCCAGGTTCACGCCGCCGAAGGACGGGGCGAGCCGGACCACGGTCTCGACGATCTCGTCGACGCCGGTGCAGGCCAGCGCGATCGGCACCGCGTCGACGCCGCCGAACTGCTTGAACAGGATCGCCTTGCCCTCCATGACGGGCAGCGAGGCCTCCGGGCCGATGTCGCCGAGGCCGAGCACCGCGGTGCCGTCGGTGACCACGGCGACCGTGTTGGCCTTCCAGGTGTAGTCGTTCACCAGGGCGGGCTGCTCGGCGATGGCGGTGCACACCCGGGCGACGCCCGGGGTGTAGGCGAGGGACAGGTCGTCCGCGTCGCGCACCGGCACGGTGGCCCGGATCTCCATCTTGCCGCCGCGGTGGAGCGCGAAGACGGCATCGACGGGGTCGTCGGTGCTCTGGGTGTCGGTATGGATGATCTCCGCTGCCACAATGACCTCTTCGTCATATCAGCGAAGGCGCGCGATCCGACGGGCGGTCGACACCGGTCGCGGCGATGCGCGAAGGCGGGCACGCCGCCTGGCGTACCCGGAGCCGGGGTCGGGGCGCGGCCGTCGGGCGGCGCCCTCGGGTGAGGGTTTTCGGTGTTCTGCGCTGTTCGTCAGGGCTTCGGCACTGCACCTGTGCCGGGCCTTCCGGTGCCTCGGATCCAGAGCCGGTCTCGGCTTCCGGTCCTGCGCACCCCGGCCCTGTGGCGAACCGGCGGTCTGAGTCCTGCGTCGGGGGTCACCCGGTACCAGATTCTGACACACCCGTGACCCGGCTCAGCAGGCCGGGATGGCAGTATCCGGTGTTCGACCACCGTTGTCCGGACGTTCGCGCACCCGCAGCGTCTCGTCCGGCCCTTCCCGCGCGCTCACCCCAAGCGCAGCCGGGGACCGCACCGCCTCTCCCACAGGAGCACCCTCATGCTGATCGCCACCCACCCTGCCGTGGCCCGCACCGCCGGCCGGTTCGGCGCCGCCGCGGCGGCCGGATCGCTGCTGCTGACCGGCTGCGGCGCCGCCGGTGCCTCGGGCGGCTCGGCCGCCGCCGACCTGCACAAGCTGCTGCCCGAGCCGGTGCGCAAGGCGGGGGTGCTGCGGATCGCGGCGGACCTGAACTACGCGCCGGTGGACTTCAAGAACCAGGGCGGCAAGCCGGACGGGCTGGACCCGGACCTGGCGCAGGCGCTGGGCGAGGCGCTGGGGGTGCAGGTGCAGTTCACCGACACCCCGTTCGAGAAGCTGATACCGGGCCTGCAGGCGCACCAGTACGACGCGGTGATGTCGGCGCTGACCGACAACCGGCAGCGCCGGGACGGCACCGACGACTCCGGCGCGCAGGTGAACCCGGGCGTGGACTTCGTGGACTACTTCATCGCCGGCACCTCGATCGTGGTGGCCAAGGGCAACCCGCAGAACGTCGCCTCGCTGGACGACCTGTGCGGCCGCACCGTGGCGCTGCAGCGCGGCACCACCCAGGCGGCGATCGTGCAGCGGCAGACCTCGGCCTGCGACAAGGCGCACAAGCCGATGACGGTGAAGCTGACCGACACCGACGACCAGGCCCTGACGATGGTGGCGCAGGGCAAGGCGACCGCCGACCTGAACGACTACCCGGTGGCCGCGTACGTCGCGCAGCAGGGCCAGAACGGCGCACAGTTCCAGCTGACCGGCGCGCAGCTGCAGGCCTCGCCGTACGGGATCGCGGTGCACAAGGAGAACGCGGCGCTGCGGGACGCGCTCGCGAAGGCGCTGGACCGGATCATCCGCACCGGCGAGTACGAGAAGGTGCTGGCGAAGTGGAACGTGTCGGCGGGTGCGGCGCAGAACGCGGTGATCAACGGCGGTTTCTGAGTGCGGCGGACACCCGGCCCGGCGTCCCGCGCCGGGCGGGTTCCGCTCCGCATACTTATACAGAAGGTGACAGGGACAAGGGAATCGTCCGAATAGCGGACAGTCGGTGGTCCCGTTATCCGATTTTGATCTGATCCAGGGCCCGCTACCCCGGACCGAGTGGCAGGATTCCCCACAACTCGGATCACACGTGTCCACCTCGGCGGAGGGTGGCGAGCACCGAACAGAGCCGTACCCGCACCGCTTCCCCCGGCGGCGCGCCCCGTCAGACTCCCCAGGAGGAGATCCCCCTCATGACCGCTCGTACCTCGCGCAGCCGGCTGGTCGCCGCGGGCGCCGTCCTCGCGGCCGGTTCGCTGCTCCTGACCGCGTGCAGCAGCTCGTCCAGCTCCTCGGGCTCCACCGGCTCCGCGGGCTCGACCGCCTCGGTGAAGTCCGCTTCCGCCGACCCGTCGCTGGCGGCGCTGGTCCCGGCCGACGTGAAGTCCAGCGGCAAGCTGGTGGTCGCCGCCGACGCGTCCTACGCGCCCAACGAGTTCAAGGACGACAAGGGCGCCATCGTCGGCATGGACGTCGACCTGGCGGTCGCCATCGCGCAGAAGCTCGGCCTGACCGCGGACGTCCAGAACGCCGACTTCACCTCGATCATCCCGGGCATCGCGTCGAAGAAGTACCAGCTCGGCATGAGCTCCTTCACCGACACCAAGGAGCGCGAGCAGACCGTCGACATGGTCACCTACTTCACCGCCGGCTCGGCCGCCGCGGTGAAGAAGGGCAACCCGGACAAGATCGACCCGAAGGACCTCTGCGGCAAGAAGGTCGCCGTCCAGACCGGCACCACCCAGGCCGACGAGATCAAGGACGTCCGCAACCCGGACTGCGTCAAGGCCGGCAAGCCGACCATCCCGAACGACGGTGACAAGTTCACCCTGCAGACCGACGTCACCGGCGCGCTGGTGGCCGGCCGCGACCAGGTGATGCTCGCCGACTCCCCGGTCGTCGACTACGCCATCAAGCAGACCAACGGCCAGCTGGAGAAGGTCGGCGACACCTACGACTCCGCGCCGTACGGCATCGTCGTCGCCAAGGGCAGCGACCTCACCAAGGCGGTCCAGGGTGCGGTGACGGCGCTGATCGCCGACGGCACCTACAAGTCGATCCTCGACAAGTGGGGCGTCTCCGCGGGCGCCGTCACCACCTCCGAGATCAACGCCGCCAAGAGCTGACCCTCCGCCGCCCGAACCCCTGACGAGGTAATCACGTGAACAAGACCGACCAGGGGTCGGTGAAACCGGGACGGCCCGAGGCCATCAAGGCCGTCCCGGTGCGCCACCCCGGACGCTGGGCGGGCGTGGCCGTCATCGCGGTGCTCACCGCGATGCTGGTCCACGCGCTGCTCACCAACCCGGCGATCAAGTGGGACGTGGTCGGCGACACGCTGACCAACCAGACCGTCATCCACGGCATCTGGGTCACGCTGGAACTGACCGTGCTGTCCATGGTGATGGGCGTGATCGGCGGCGTGCTGCTGGCCGTCATGCGCCTGTCCGGCAACCCGGTGCTCTCCGGCAGCTCCTGGGTGTTCATCTGGATCTTCCGCGGCACCCCGCTGCTGGTGCAGCTGGTGTTCTGGAACAGCATCGGCGCGCTCTGGCCCGAGCTGTCGCTCGGCATCCCGTTCGGACCGTCGTTCTGGTCCGAGAGCTCCAACACCCTGATCCCGGTGTTCACCGCCGCGCTGCTCGGCCTCGGCCTGAACGAGGCCGCGTACATGGCGGAGATCGTCCGCGCCGGCATCCAGTCGGTGGACGAGGGCCAGACCGAGGCGGCGCACGCGCTCGGCATGAGCCGGACCGCCACCATGCGCCGGATCGTGCTGCCGCAGGCGATGCGGGTGATCATCCCGCCGACCGGCAACGAGACCATCTCGATGCTGAAGAACACCTCGCTGGTGCAGGTGATCGCGCTGGTCGAGCTGTTCACGGCCGGTCACGACATCTACGCCCGCACCTTCCAGACCATCCCGGTCCTGATCGCGGTCTCGATCTACTACCTGCTGATGACCTCGATCATGACGGTCGGCCAGTACTACATCGAGCGGCACTACGCCCGGGGCGCCAACCGCACCCTGCCGCCCACCCCGATCCAGCGGCTGCGCGGCCTGTTCCAGGCCCGCCGGCCCGCGCCGGCCGCCGCGGCCGAGGCCCCGGAGCCGCCGGCTGGAGGTAACCACTCATGACCGAGCTGTCCAAGCCGCAGGCCTCCGACCAGCCGATGGTCCGGGCCGAGGGCGTGCACAAGTCCTACGGCCTGGTCGAGGTGCTCAAGGGCATCGACCTGGAGGTCAAGCAGTCCGAGGTGTTCTGCCTGGTCGGTCCGTCCGGCTCCGGCAAGTCCACCTTCCTGCGCTGCATCAACCACCTGGAGAAGATCAACGCCGGCCGGCTCTACGTCGACGGCGAACTGGTCGGCTACCGGCAGAAGGGCGACCGGCTCTACGAGCTGCGGGACCGCGAGGTCGCCCTCAAGCGCCGGGACATCGGCATGGTCTTCCAGCGCTTCAACCTGTTCCCGCACATGACGGCGCTGGAGAACGTCATCGAGGCGCCGGTCCAGGTGAAGCGGGAGAGCCGGGGCGAGGCCAAGGAGCGCGCCATGGCGCTGCTGGAGCGGGTGGGGCTCGCCGACAAGGCGAAGAGCTACCCGTCCCAGCTCTCCGGCGGCCAGCAGCAGCGCGTGGCGATCGCCCGCGCGCTGGCCATGAAGCCCAAGCTGATGCTCTTCGACGAGCCCACCTCGGCGCTCGACCCGGAGCTGGTCGGCGAGGTCCTCGACGTCATGCGCGGCCTCGCCGAGGAGGGCATGACGATGATCGTGGTCACCCACGAGATGGGCTTCGCCCGCGAGGTCGGCGACGCGCTGGTCTTCATGGACGGCGGCGTGGTGGTCGAGTCCGGCCACCCGCGCGAGGTGCTCACCAACCCGCAGCACGAGCGCACCCGCGCCTTCCTCTCCAAGGTGCTCTGACCCGAGCGCCCCGGCGCTCCGACCACGAGCGCTCCCCCGGTGCCCGCCGCACGCCCCCGCGTACGGCGGGCACCGGCATGTCCGGGCCCGACTGTAATACCCTGGAGTCATTCAGCCCGTTACATGCTCGGAAGGACCCCCGTGGAGCTCGCCTCGTACGCCGACTTCGCCGTCCGGCTGGTCAACAGCGAGGAGCCGGACCGCGGCACCGACCGGCTCACCTCGGCGGACGCCGTCCGCGCCCTGTTCGGCGCCCCCTCGCAGGCCGCCGCGCTGGCCGACGAGTCCGACCTGCCCCGGCTGCGCGCGGTCCGCACCCGGCTGCGCGGGGTGTTCGAGGCCGCCGCCGACGGCGAGGACGTCCGGGCGGTGGACCTGCTCAACAGCCTGATGGTGGAGTACCCGGTCAGCCCGCTGGTCTCCGGCCACGACGACCTGGACGACACCGGCCGCCCCAACTGGCACCTGCACCTGGCCGACAACGCCCCCACCGCCGCCGCCAACTTCGCCGCGGTCGCCTGCATGGGCCTGGCCATCCACCTCACCGAGCTCGGCGTCGACCGGCTCGGCATCTGCCAGGCCGCGCCCTGCCGCAACGCCTACCTGGACACCTCCACCAACCGCTCCCGCCGCTACTGCTCCGACCGCTGCGCCACCCGCGCCAACGTGGCCGCCTACCGGGCCCGCAAGCGCCTGGAGGCGCAGCGCGCGCTGGCCGCCCAGGGCTGACCCGGCGTCAGAGCTCGAGGTCGACGGGCGCGCTGACGCCCAGTCGCTCGGTCCAGCGCGCCGGCCGACCGGCCAGCGCGCGTTCCAGCCGGCGCCCCGGCGCCAGCCAGGCCGGGCGCGGCGCGAGCCGCAGCAGCACCCGGCCGAGCACCAACTCGTCCGGCACCGCGCCGTATTCGCGGCTGTCGGAGTGCACCAGCGGGTTGTCGGAGAGCATCCACCAGCCGCCCGGCCGGCGGCCCGCGGCGCGTTTGACCACCAGCAGGTCCTGCTGCAGCGGGTGCCGGAACAGGGCGATGGCGCCGGGCCGCAGCCGGGCCCCGTAGCGCACCAACACCCGGTCCCCGTCGGAGAGCAGACGGCGCATCGAGGGGCCGCTGACGTCGGCGAGGCCGAGCGGTGTCTGGAATCGCACGATTCGGTCTCCTTCTTTTGCCCTAGGCCCCCGGGGCGAGAAGCGTTCCGGCGTGGCGTGAGGGTAATGTCGGGCGCGGGAAGACGATCTAAGGAAGGACCACCATGTTCTCTCGTCTGTTTGCTCCGCGGGTCACCGCCCACGCGCACTGCGACCTGCCCTGCGGCGTGTACGACCCGGCCCAGGCCCGGATCGAGGCCGAGTCGGTGAAGGCCACTCAGGAGAAGTACCAGGCCAACGAGGACGGCGAGTTCCGCGCGCGCGCCATCGTCATCAAGGAGGAGCGCGCCGAGCTGGTCAAGCACCACCTCTCGGTGCTGCACACCGACTACTTCAAGGCCCCGCACTTCGAGGCCTACCCGGGCCTGCACGACCTGTTCAACCGGGCCGGCAAGGCCGCCTCGGCCGCCAAGGCGTCCACCGACCCGGCGACCGGCCAGGCCCTGCTCGACCTGATCGCCGAGATCGACGCCATCTTCTGGGAGACCAAGAAGGCCGCCTGATCCGGGCACTCCGCACGGACCGGAACCCGGCCGCCACCGCCCCGACACCGGGGCCGGGCGGCCGGGTTCCGGCGTTCCGGGGCCGGCGGGGGCGGTTCCCGGCCGGAATCCAGGGCAGAAAGCCCTTTCCGTCCGCCCCCCTCCGGTGAGTACGCTCGACCGTATGATCCGCACCGCGACCCCCGCCGACGTCCCCGTCATCCGCGCCATGATCCGCGAGCTCGCCGAGTACGAGAAGGCGGTGGACGAGGCCCGCGCCACCGACGAGCAGCTGCACGACGCGCTGTTCGGCGAGCACCCGGCGGTCTTCGGCCTGATCGCCGAGGACGACGCGGGCGAGCCGGTCGGCTTCGCGCTGTGGTTCCGCAACTTCTCCACCTGGCGCGGCACCCACGGCGTCTACCTGGAGGACCTGTACGTCCGCCCGAGCAGGCGCGGCGGCGGCCACGGCAAGGCCCTGCTGACCGAACTGGCCCGGATCTGCGTGGAGCGCGGCTACCAGCGGATGGAGTGGTCGGTGCTGGACTGGAACGAACCCTCGATCGGTTTCTACAAGTCGCTCGGCGCGGTGCCGATGGACGGCTGGACCGTCTTCCGGCTCACCGACGGCCCGCTCGCCGAGCTCGGCGCGCAGCCCCGCTGAGCGCCACGCGTCGCTCGTTCCCGTGACGGTCGTCCGAGATCACGACAGGAACCGCCCGGGCGCGGTAACGTCTCGGGGCACAAGGCAGTTGAACCGAGCCAGTGGTAGTGCCATGGCCGCCCCGGCCGCAAGCAGCAAGCGTCACCCAGGAGGTGAGGGTGTCCCAGATCGACGGCGAGCCCGGAGTGAAGGACTTCGTGGAGGTGCGGCTGCCCGCGGAGGGCGCCTACCTGTCGGTGCTGCGGACGGCCACGGCCGGGCTCGCGGCACGGTTGGACTTCACGCTGGACGAGATCGAGGACCTGCGCATCGCGGTGGACGAGGCCTGCGCGATCCTGCTCCAACAGGCCGTTCCCGGCTCGATCCTGAGCTGCGAGTTCCGACTGGTCGGCGACTCGCTGCGGGTGACCGTGTCGGCCCCGACCACCGACGGCCGCGCCCCCGAGCGCGACACCTTCGCGTGGACGGTGCTCTCCGCGCTGGCCGGCGAGGTGGACTCCTCGGTCGCGGCGGACAACACGGTCTCCATCAGTCTGCACAAGAAGCGCGGCGGGTCGCCGGGCCAGCCGTAGTGACGTGTTCGACGTGTTCTCGGAACGGAACGGGTGATCGCCGTGAGTGATCTGGACCGCACAGCCGTCGTACCGCCGCAGGCCGGCGCCGCCCACGCCGCCACCCCTGACGAAGCCCTCCCGAAGGACTCCCACCGGATGAGCCAGCCGACCGACCCGAAGCCCGAGCGGCCCGAGCCGGCGCCCGCGGCCGAGCCCGCGGAGGCGGACCTGGAGGCCGCCGCCGAGGCCGTCCGCTCCACCGTCCCGGCCCAGGGGCACCGCAGTGGTGCCCCGGACCGGGAGGCGGCGCGGGCGCTGTTCGTGCGGCTGTCCGAGCTGCCGGAGGGGTCCCCCGAGCGGGTCGAGATCCGCAACCAGCTGGTCCGGATGCACATCCCGCTGGTCGAGCACCTGGCCCGCCGGTTCCGCAACCGCGGCGAGCCGCTGGACGACCTCACCCAGGTCGCCACCATCGGCCTGATCAAGTCGGTGGACCGCTTCGACCACGAGCGCGGCGTGGAGTTCTCCACCTACGCCACGCCCACCATCGTCGGCGAGATCAAGCGGCACTTCCGCGACAAGGGCTGGGCGGTGCGCGTGCCGCGCCGCCTGCAGGAGCTGCGGCTGTCGCTGACCACCGCGACCAGCGAGCTGTCCCAGCGGCACGGGCGCTCCCCCACGGTGCACGAGCTGGCCGAGCACCTGGGCATCTCCGAGGAGGACGTGCTGGAGGGCCTGGAGTCCGCCAACGCGTACTCCACGCTCTCCCTGGACGTCCCGGACAGCGACGACGAGTCGCCGGCCGTGGCGGACACCCTGGGCGCCACCGACGAGGCCCTGGAGGGCGTCGAGTACCGCGAGTCGCTGAAGCCGCTGCTCGCCCAACTCCCGCCCCGCGAGCAGAAGATCCTGGTGCTGCGGTTCTTCCGCAACATGACCCAGTCGCAGATCGCCGCGGAGGTCGGCATCTCGCAGATGCACGTCTCCCGGCTGCTCGCCCGCACCCTCGCCCAGCTGCGCGAGAAGCTCCTGGTCGAGGAGTAGACCGGCCCCTTTCACGCCGTAGGGCCCGCCCCGAACTCGGGTGCGGGCCCTACGCGTTGTCGTCGCGCGCCGTCGTCCGGGGGCGCTCCTGACCGCTACTGCTCGCCGTAGAGCACCGCGGTCACCCGCGGGTTGAGCAGGGCCACGATGCCGGCCAGCCCGAGCAGGCCGACCGCGACGGCGGCCACCGCCATCGCGCCGCCCGACTGCCACATGTAGTACGCCACCGGCAGGCAGATCGAGTTGGTGAGCACCGCCGGGCTGCGGCCCCACTTCCGGCCGCGCAGCAGCGCCCGGCCGGCCAGCAGCGGCAGCAGGCCCATCAGCAGCAGCACCAGGCCGCCGGTCTCGGTACGGCCGAACGCGGCGTCGGAGCCGGTGAACCCGGCGACCAGGTCGTAGAGGCCCCAGCCCGCCAGGGCGGCGCCCTCCAGCGCGGTCACGGCCGCTCCGACGAGCAGCGGGACGGGCCGGGCGGCGGCGGGGGCGGGAGCGGATTCAGCGGTCACCGGGCCAGGGTAACGGCCTCCTTATGTCGGCCGGGTCGTAGGCTGATCGTCATGCGCGCTCTCCTGGTCGTGAACCCGAAGGCGACCACCACCAGTGGCCGGACCCGGGACGTCCTGATCCATGCCCTGCGCAGCGACCTGAAGCTGGACGTCGCACAGACCAAGTACCGCGGCCACGCCCGCGACCTGGCCCGGCAGGCGGCCGAGGACGGCACCGTGGACCTGGTGGTGGCCCTGGGCGGCGACGGCACCGTCAACGAGGTGGTGAACGGGCTGCTGGCGCACGGCCCGGGCGAGCGGGTGCCGCGGCTGGCGGTGGTGCCGGGCGGCTCGACCAACGTCTTCGCCCGCGCGCTGGGGCTGCCGAACGACCCGGTGGAGGCGACCGGTGCGCTGCTGGACGCGCTGGACGCGCGCCGGGAGCGCGCGATCGGCCTGGGCAAGGCGCTGACCGACGGGCTGCCGGACCGCTGGTTCACCTTCACCGCGGGACTCGGCTTCGACGCCGGCGTGGTCGGCCGGGTGGAGCGCCAGCGCAGAGCGGGGCGCAAATCCACGCACGCGCTCTATGTCGTCGAGGCGCTCCGGCACTACGTCACCGAGCGTGATCATCGCCGCTCGGGCCCGATCTCCCTGGAGATCAACGGCCAGGAGCCCGAACCGGGCCTGGTGATGGCGATAGTTTCCAACACCTCGCCGTGGACCTTCCTCGGCTCGCGGCCGGTCTTCCCCTCGCCCTCCGCGTCCTTCGAAACCGATCTCGACATCTTCGGCATCACTCGAATGACCGCGTTCCGCACCGCCCGGACGATCCGTCAGATCCTGCGTCCGCTGCCCGCCGAGGAAGCCTCCGCAGGCCCCGCCGGGCCCTCCGGGAAGCACCTCGTGTCCTATCACGACGTTCGGCACTTCACCTTGGTTTCCCAGGAACCGGCCCCGTTTCAGGTCGACGGGGACCACCTTGGAGACAGGAGTCGCGTCAGTTTCACAGGCGTACGCCGGGCACTGCGTGTGATTGTGTGACCAGAAGGGGGTCCCGCCCTTCTTCTCGAACGCGCGAGCCCCTTCACCCCATAGAAGTACTGCCTGTGAGGTAGGCGACACCGAAGAATCAAAAATTTCTTGCCGAAGGGGGTTGTATCCACGTCCGAGGTTTGCGAACCTCTACATGGCGATCGGGACACACCGCAGCGGGACAACGCGGGAGAGTCCCTCGAATCGCCGAACCCCTCTCAGCACAGACCGCCCGGGCCCGATGGGCCTTAGGTCCCTTTTGCTGTTGCGGGATTCGTGAAAGCGTTCACATTCACAAGCCATCGAGTGAGTCGCACGGGCCACAGCCCGTCGACCGGAGGAGTTGGACGACCATGGACTGGCGCCACCGCGCTGTCTGCCGCGAAGAGGACCCGGAGCTGTTCTTCCCGATCGGGAACACCGGTCCGGCCCTGCTGCAGATCGAGGAAGCCAAGGCCGTGTGCCGCCGGTGTCCCGTCATGGAGCAGTGCCTGCAGTGGGCGCTCGAGACCGGCCAGGACGCCGGCGTCTGGGGCGGCATGAGCGAGGACGAGCGTCGCGCGATGAAGCGCCGCGCCGCCCGCAACCGCGCCCGCACCGCCTGACGCATCATCAGCAGTACGGATCAACCAACGATCAAGGGTTCGGCCGCAACGGCCGGCCGAGCCTTCCGAGCGGGCCCGCCCATCCGCGGGGCCGACGACGCGAGCCGCCCAGGCACTTGATACTGTTCACTTAGAGCAATATCGTGGAGCTGAGGCGCTCACCGTGTGCAACACACGAGGCGGGCGTCGCGCCACACCAGAGCCCCCGTTCCGGCCGACTCCCCCCGACGGCCGGACCGGGTCGAGAGGCCCTGCCGACCCACCCCCCCCCGGTCGGCAGGGCCTCGTTTCTCTTTCCGCCCGGCGCGGGTGAGCACCCGTCAGCGGACCGGGATCTCCAGCACCACCTTGGTCCCGCCGTCCGGCGCGGCCACCATGTCGAAGGTGCCGCCGAGTTCGCCGGTGGCCAGGGTGCGGACGATCTGCAGCCCGAGGTTGCCCGCCTGCTGCGGGTCGAAGCCCTCCGGCATGCCGCGGCCGTCGTCCTGAACGGTGATCAGCAGGTACTCCTCCGGGCGCACCCCGTTGTTCCAGCTGTCCGACCAGCCCTTGCCGCCGACCGGGGCCCGGCCGCGCAGGGCGCTCACCTCCAGGTTGCCGGAGGCGCTCGGGCCGAACGCGTGCTCCAGGGCGTTCTGGGTGAGCTCGGTGAGGATCATCGCCAGCGGGGTGGCCACCTCGGCGGAGAGGATGCCGAAGGAACCGCTGCGCCGGGTCGCGACCCGCCCGTCCTGGGAGAGCTCCATCACCATCGCCAGTACCCGGTCGGCGATCTCGTCGAAGGTCACCTGCTCGTCCAGGGCCTGCGACAGCGTCTCGTGCACGATGGCGATCGAGCCGACCCGGCGCACCGCCTCGTCCAGCGCGGCCCGGCCGGCCTCGGAGTCCATCCGGCGGGACTGCAGCCGCAGCAGCGCCGCGACCGTCTGCAGGTTGTTCTTCACCCGGTGGTGGATCTCCCGGATGGTGGCGTCCTTGGTCATCAACTCGCGGTCGCGTCGGCGCAGTTCGGTGACGTCGCGGCAGAGCACCAGGGAGCCGGTGGGGGTGCCCTTGGGCTTGAGCGGGATGGTCCGCAGGGTCACCACGCCGCCCTGCGCCTCCACCTCGGTCTGCCGGGGCGCCCAGCCGCTGGCCATCTTCACCAGCGCCTCGTGCACCTTGCTGCGGCTCGGCGGCACCAACTCGGCGGTGGTCCTCCCGAGGTGACTGCCCACCAGGTCGGTGGTCAGGCCGAGCCGGTGGTAGGCCGACAGCGCGTTCGGGCTGGCATAGGTGACCACGCCCTCCAGGTCCAGCCGGATCAGCCCGTCGCCGACCCTCGGCGCGGCGTCCATGTCGGTCTGCTCGGCGCCCGGGTAGGGGAAGGTGCCGGCCGCGATCATCTGCGCCAGGTCGGAGGCGCTCTGCAGGTAGGTGAGCTCTAGCCGGCTGGGAGTGCGCACGGTCAGCAGGTTGGTGTTGCGGGCGATCACGCCGAGCACCTTGCCCTCCCGTCGCACCGGGATGGACTCCACCCGCACCGGCACCTCCTCCCGCCACTCCGGGTCGCCCTCCCGGACGATCCGCCCCTCGTCGTAGGCGGCGTCCAGCAGCGGCCGGCGGCCGCGCGGCACCAGGTGGCCGACCATGTCGTCCTGGTAGGAGGTGGGGCCGGTGTTGGGCCGCATCTGGGCCACCGAGACGTAGCGGATGCCGTCCCAGGTGGGGATCCACAGCACCAGGTCGGCGAAGGACAGGTCGGAGAGCAGCTGCCACTCCGAGACCAGCAGATGCAGCCACTCCACGTCGGCACCGGTGAGGGTGGTGTGGCGGCGGACGAGTTCGTTCAGCGAGGGCACGTGCTGAGCGTAACGCCGCGCCCCACCCGTCACGTTGTCCAGACCAATTGTGGCGACCCCCTGGACAACCCAGATTGGTCTAGTCCACAATGAAGATGCACCAAGGAGAGACCCCCCGCGCAACTGCCCTGACCGCGCGAGGTCCCTCCTCGGTCGGAGGCGTCGATCGAGGGTCCCGCACAACTCTCGATCGGTCCCCGCCTCCGACATCCAGCTCCGGGCTGCGGTGCCGCATGGGTTGAGGGTCCCGTGTCGGCGCCGTGGCCCGTAGTGTTTTCCGGGCCCGTTCCGCCCGCACCGGCCGCGCTCGACGCGTTGGCCGCACACGACGAAAGCCGCTCCCCGCGATCTGCGGGGAGCGGCTTTCGTGTGCCCGGTGTCAGCGGGTCCCGGTGTCAGTGGGTCTCGGTGACCTTGGCGAGGGCGCGCGGGGCGTCCGGGTCCTGGCCGCGGGCGATGGTGACCTCGTAGGCGAGGAGCTGCAGCGGGAGGATCTCCAGGATCGGCTGGACCTCCTCGGGGACGCCGGCCGGGAGGGCGAAGCCGGCCGAGGCGGCGTCGACCTGCTCCTGCTGGCCGATCACCACGAGGTCGGCGCCCCGGCCGCGCAGGCGGTCCAGGACCGGCTGGAGGGCCTCGCCGCCCTTGCCGTCGGGGACGATCGCGATGACCGGCGAGACGTTGTCGACCATGGCCAGCGGGCCGTGCAGCAGGTCGGCGCCGGAGAACGGGGAGGCCGGGATGTAGGTGGTCTCCATCAGCTTCAGCGCCGCCTCGCGGGCGGTCGGGTAGCCGTAGCCGCGCGAGGTGATGACCAGGCGCTGGGCGAAGCGGTAGCGCTCGGCGAGCGCCTTGACCTCGGCCTGCCGGGCCAGGATGCCGGCCGCCAGCTCCGGCAGGTGCTTCGCGGCCGCGCCGTCGCCGCCGCGCAGGCCCTCGACGAAGAGGTAGAGGGCGAGCAGTTCGGCGGTGTAGGTCTTGGTGGCGGGCAGCGCCTTCTCCGGGCCGGCCAGCACGTCGATGTGGAACTCGGAGACCTCGGCGAGCGGGGAGCCGGCGTTGTTGGTGACCGCCAGGGTGATCGCGCCGGCCTCGCGGGCGGCCTTGGTCGAGGCGACCAGGTCGGGCGAGCCGCCGGACTGGCTGACCGTGATGACCAGGCAGTCGGTGAGGTCGGGCTTGGCCCCGTACGCGGTGGTGGTGGACATCGAGGTGAGGCCGGACGGCTTGCCGAGCAGCACCTCGATCAGGTACTTGGCGTACAGCGCGGCGTTGTCGGACGTGCCGCGGGCGGTCAGCAGCACGAAGCGCGGGTTGCGGGCGGCGATCTGGGCCGCGATCTCCCGGATCTTCGGGGCGCCCTCGTCGAGGATGCGCTGCAGGACGGCCGGCTGCTCGGCCATCTCCGCCGACATGATCCTGCCGGGAACGGAAACAGTCTGCTGGTCGGACATCGGGGTGGGCCTCCGTGGAGAGTGGTTCGACCCCGCCGGGCGGCTGCCCGACGGGGACCTCTGAACGGCGGCGAGTCCGCACTCTCGCTGCTGAGCTTGTTGCTGCGCCGATCCTACCCGTGCCGGGTCAGGACGGGTTGTTGATGAGCTGGTCGATCTGCGCGTCGGCGTCCTTGGTCGCGTCGTCGACGCTCTTGCCCTTGAAGATGTCGTTGAGCATGTTGACCAGGATGTTCTGCTTCTCGATCGCGCCCCAGCCGGGGGCGAGCGGGGTGAACCAGGCGTCCGGGACGGCGTTGGCGGCCGCGGCGGTGGCCGGCTTGCTCTTCAGCGGGGTGAGCTGGGTCAGGTTGTTCGGCAGGGTGTCCTTGTCGACCAGCACCTGCTGGGACTTGGTGCTGGTGAACATCCGGATCCAGTCGGCGGCCAGCGCGGCGTTCGGCGACTTGGAGGTGACCGCGAGGTCGGAGCCGCCGATGAAGGAGGGCAGCGGCTTGCCGTTCGGGCCGGGCATGCCGGTGACCTTGAGGACGTCCTTCAGCTTGGGCTGACCGGTGATCGGCGCGGTGGCGGTGGCCGCCTCCCAGCCGTTGCCGTAGATCACGGCGGCCTTCTCGCGGCCGAGCACCTGGGCCTGGTTGAGCTCGTTGACCTTGAGGTCGCCGCTCTTGTTGTACTTCTTCACCAGGTCGACGAAGTGCTGGACGCCCTGCTGCGACTTGGGCTCGTGCAGGGTGCCGTGCCAGCGGCCGCTGGAGTCGAACTTGGCGATCGCGCCGTCGTAGGCGGCGACGTAGGACATCGCGGCGTACCAGTACGGGCCGGGCAGGTACAGCGAGGAGAAGCCGCCCGCGTTCTTGTTCTTGGCCTGCACCTTGTCGAGCGCGGTCATCAGGTCGTCCTCGGTCTGCGGGAAGTCCGCGGAGCCGGTGGCGTCCTGGAAGAGCTGCGAGTTGTAGATGCCGACCCGGGCGCCCGCGTAGTAGGGGACGCAGTACAGCTTGTCCTGGTAGGAGCAGGTGTTGACCAGACCCTTGATCCAGGCGTCCGAGTTGTCGAACGAGGTGCGGTCCACCGGCGCCAGCGAGCCGTTCAGGATGTACTTCATGGTCTCGGTGTTTCCGAGTTCGACCACGTCCGGTGCCTGGTTGGCCTTGATCGCCGCATCGAGATTGCTGATCTTGTCGGACCAGGTCTGGTACGCGAGTTTCAGCTGCACCTTCGGGTACTTCGCCGCGAACTGGTCGTTGACCTGCTGGACCAGCTCGGGCCAGTTCGTCTGGGCCTCGTTCATCAGCCACACGGTCACGGAGCCGGTCATGTTCTTCGGGTCGGCCGCGCCGGCCTCCGAGGACGACGGGCCGCCGGACCCGCACCCCGCGGCGGTGGCCGCCAGTGCGATTGTGCTGAGCGCAGCCAGAACCTGACGCTTCACGCATTCCTCCGGAATCGAGCGAGGTCTGCGCTGTGGTACAGACCAGATTCCCCGAAGCCTGGCCTAGACCATTAAGAGCGTCAACGCACGTGATGATTACAAGTCCCGCTCGTTGTCGATCCGTTGCGCGTTTCAGCCGGGCCACGTCAATACCGGCACGGGTATGCGCCTTAGGGCTTACTTAAGGTTGCCTTCAGGTCACCTTGAGTGGTCATGCCCCCCACCCCGGCCGTGGGCGATTCGCCCCGCCATATCCGGATCCGCCCCCGGGTTGGTCCAGTCCAACACGGCCGAGTCAAGCGTTGATAACGGGTTGTGCAGACGCTCTTTGGACTCTTGACGCTCGTCATTGGTCCATGCCAATCTCCAGGCGTTGGTCTAAACCAATGGTCTACTCCACCACACGGATTCGGCAGCCGGCACCGGCAGTTCGCACCCGTGTCATCCGGTGACGTTCCCCCCACAGGCACGACGAAGCTCCAGGGCGCACAGCCCGGCAGCCCGGTGCCCTACCTTGCTCATCCCTCTGGAGGATGGTTTGAACCGCAAGATCGCAGCCGTGGCCGCTATCGCCACCGTGCTCGTCGCCTCGGCGTGCTCCTCGTCCGGTTCCTCGGGCGACTCGAAGCAGGCCACGCTGAGCAAGGACGGCAAGGGCAAGAAGATCACCGTCTGGCTGATGGACGACGCCCAGAAGGGCTGGCCGACCGTGGTCGACGCCGCGAAGGCGGAGTTCAAGGCGCAGACCGGCGCCGACGTCGACATCCAGTGGCAGACCTGGACCAACTACACCACCAAGCTCGACACCGCGCTGCTCTCCGGCAACGCCCCCGACGCGCTGGAGCTCGGCAACACCCAGGCCGCGAAGTACATCGAGGCGGGCTCCTTCGTCGACCTGACCTCGGTCAAGAGCCAGTTCGACAACTCGGACAAGTGGCTGGACTCGCTGGCCGCCTCCGGCCAGTCGGCCGACGGCTCCAAGACCTACGCCGTCCCGTACTACGCCGGTGCCCGCGTCCTGATCTACCGCAAGGACCTGTTCGACGCGGCCGGCGTCACCACCGCGCCGACCACCCTGGACGAGCTGAAGGCCGCCCTGACCAAGGTCAAGGCCGCCAACGCCTCGGTGCCGAACTTCTCCGCCCTGTACATGCCGGGCCAGAACTGGTACTCCGCGGTCTCCTTCGGCGCCGGCTCGTTCGGTGTCAAGGGCGTCATCGCCAAGAAGGACGGCGACAAGTGGTCCGGCAACCTGACCGACCCGAAGTTCATCGACGGCATCAAGACCTGGAACGACCTGCAGAAGAACTTCTCGGTCGGCGGCACCACCACCGATGAGGCCACCCAGGACGCCCTGATGGCGAAGGGCAACATCGCCGCCATCATCGGCAACGGCTGGGAGGTCGGCTCGGTCGCCGACCCGAAGACCGGCGACCCGGCGCTGAAGGACAAGCTCGCCACCATCGCCCTCCCGGGCGCGGCGGCCGGCTCCACCACCCCGGCGTTCCTCGGCGGCTCCGACCTGGCCGTCCCGTCCAAGGCCGCCAACGCGGGCCTGGGCGCGACCTTCCTGCAGATCTACACCAACACCAAGCAGCAGACCGAGCTCGCGAAGTTCGCGATCCCGAACGCCAAGAACCTCGTCGCCGCCTACAAGGCCGCCGCTCCGGCGAACAAGGCGACCGGTGACGCGGCCGAGGGTGCCACCTGGTTCATCCCGAACTCGCCGCTGTGGTCCGGCGCCGACGAGACCGCGCTGAAGAACGCCTTCGGTGCGATCGCCGCCGGTGGCGACCCGGCCGCCGAGCTCAAGAAGGCCCAGGACACCCTCGTCAAGGACCTGAACGGCTGAGACCGCTGACGCGCAGTCGGCTCGGGGGCCCGCACGGCTCCCGGGCGACTGCCAGCACTGAGCGCTGAGAAAGGGGTGGGCAGTCCGCACTGTGCGCGGACTGCCCACCCGTGCGCCAGGACCGACCAGAACCGCGGGCCCGGGAAGGACCCTGATGAGTGTGACCACCGACGAGACCGTGATCCGGTCCGAGTCTTCCGGGCCTGCCCCGGCGGAGAAGCCGCAGCGGCGCGGGTTCTTCGCGGCCGGCCAGTACATCCCCTACGCCCTGCTGCTGCCCGCCATCATCGCGCTGGTGGGCGTTCTGGCGTACCCGGTGTACAGCCTGTTCGACCTGTCGTTCAAGAACGTCAACCGGTACGCGTACCTGGCCAACCCCTCGCTGTCGAAGTACATCGGCTTCGACGGGTACACCAAGATCTTCAAGGACGGCCAGTTCTGGGAGGTGATCCTCCGCTCGATCTACTTCACCGCCGAGCTGGTGATCCTCTCGATGGTGCTGGGCATGCTGATCGCCCTGCTGCTGAACCGGGTCTCCAACTGGGTCAAGGTCACCGTCATCACGGTGCTGATGTTCGTCTGGGCGATCCCCGCGCTGGTCACCGGCCAGGTGTTCCGCTGGCTGTTCTCCTCCAACGGCGGCGTGGTCGACTACGTGCTGTCGCTGATCACCGGCGACGACAGCTGGAAGCACTACGACTGGTTCGCCGACCCGACGGTCGGCCTGTACGTGGTCGGCGCCGCGGTGATCATCTGGGGCGCGCTGCCGTTCCTGGTGCTCGGCCTGAACGCCGCCCTCACCCAGGTGCCGAAGGAGCTGATGGAGGCCGCCAAGCTGGACGGCGCCACCGCCCTGCAGGCCTTCCGGCACGTCACCATCCCGGTGGTCCGGCCCTTCCTGATGATCAGCGCCGCACTGAGCTTCATCTGGGACTTCCAGGTCTTCGCGCAGATCTTCTCGCTGCGCAACACCTCCCCCGAGCCCGAGTACTGGACCATCGGCACCTACCTGTACCAGAAGGGCATCGTCGCCTCGAAGTACAGCGACAGCTCGGTGATCTCGCTCGTGATGATCGTCATGATGCTGGCGGTGCTCGTCTTCTACATCCGCCAGATGCTCAAGATCGGAGCCAACGAACGATGAGCGCGGACACCATGGCGGCCAAGCCCGTCCCGACGCCCGGCCCCGAGCGCGCCAAGCCGAAGACCGGCAAGGTCCGCAAGACCGGCGAGAACCGGGTGATGACCTGGGTGTGGAATTCCATCGGCCTGGCGATCGCCGTGGTGATGGGCTTCCCGATCTACTGGATGGTCATCACCACCTTCAAGACCAACAAGGACCTGATCGCCCAGGACCCCACGTTCTGGCCGAGCGCGTTCTCGTTCGACAGCTACCAGACCATCTTCAACGACACCGAGTTCCTGCCCTCGCTGCAGAACACCGTGCTGATCACCCTCGGCTCGGTGGTGCTCGGCCTGGTCGTCGGCTTCCTCGCCGCCGTCGCGGTCGCCCGGTTCAACTTCCGCGGCCGGAACTTCTTCATCATCACCATGCTGGTGGTCCAGATGGTGCCGCTGCTGGCGATCATCGTCCCGCTGTTCGTGGTGATGAACGGCGCCAACCTGACCGGCACCGTGCTCGGCGTGATCCTGGCCTACCTGGTCTTCACCGTCCCGTACGTGATCTGGACGCTGCGCTCGTTCATCGTCAACATCCCGGCCGAGCTGGACGAGGCCGCGATGGTGGACGGCTGCACCCAGTGGGGCGCGTTCTTCCGCGTCGTGCTGCCGCTGACCCTGCCCGGCCTGATCACCACCGGCGTGTACAGCTGGATCCAGGCCTGGAACGAGTTCATCGTCGCCAACACGCTGCTCTCCACCGGCGGCCAGCGCACCTCGATGGGCTGGCTGACCTTCTACGCCACCACCCCCACCCGCGGCGCCGACTACGGCGCGCAGATGGCCGGCGGTCTGCTGGTCTCGCTGCCCGTGATCATCCTGTTCGTGTTCTTCCAGAAGAAGGTGTCGGCGGGTCTCACCGCCGGTGCGGTCAAGGGCTGAGCCCTTTCCCCACCCCCACCGCACTTCAGCACACCCCACCCCCAGGGAAGGAACCATGGCGATGCCCGGTACGGAAAGCGCCGAACTCCTGCGCGACGCCGGAACGGTCCTGCAGCCCGGCTTCGCCGGTCTGACCGCACCCGAGTGGCTGCGTCGCAGACTGGGCGACGGCGAGCTCGGCGGGGTCGCCCTGTTCGGCCGCAACATCCGCACCCCGCAGCAGGTCGCCGAGCTCACCTCCGAGCTGTACGCGCTCAACGGAGACCTGCTGATCGCCACCGACGAGGAGGGCGGCGACGTCACCCGCCTCGAGGTGACCAGCGGCTCCTCCTACCCGGGCAACCTGGCGCTCGGTGAGGTCGACGACACCGACCTCACCGAGCGGGTGGCCCGCTCCATCGGCTTCGACCTCTCCAGCGTCGGCGTGAACCTCAACTACGCCCCCGACGCGGACGTCAACTCCAACCCGGACAACCCGGTCATCGGCGTCCGGTCCTTCGGCGGCGACGGCGACCTGGCCGCCCGCCACACCGCGGCGTACGTCCGCGGCCTGCAGTCCGCGGGCGTCGCGGCCTGCGCCAAGCACTTCCCCGGCCACGGCGACACCGCCGGCGACTCGCACCTGGGCCTGCCCAGGATCGACCTGGCGCCCGACCAGTTCGCCGAGCACCTGCTGCCGTTCCGCGCCGCCATCACGGCCGGCGTGAAGAGCATCATGACCGCGCACATCCTGTTCGGCGCCTACGACGCCCAGCTGCCGGCCACCATGTCGCAGCGGATCCTCACCGGCCTGCTGCGCGAGGAGCTCGGCTTCGACGGGCTGATCGTCACCGACGGCATCGAGATGGGCGCCATCTCCGGCACCCACGGCGTGGCGGCCGGCTCGGTGCGGGCCGTCGCGGCCGGCGCCGACACCATCTGCGTCGGCGGCGGCCTGCACGACGAGGCCGCCTTCGTCTACCTGCGCGACGCCCTGGTCTGGGCGGTCCGCGAGGGCCGGCTCTCCGCCGACCGGCTGCACGAGGCCGCCGAGCGCAACCGGACGGTGGCCCGCTGGTCCGCCGGGGTGCGGCAGTCGCTGATCGGCCAGACCGGCGAGGTCGGCGTCGGCCTGACCGCCGCCCGCCGGGCGCTGCGGGTCACCGGCGAGCTGCGCCCGCTCGGCGGCGTCCCGCACGTGGTCGAGTTCTCCGCCGGCGCGAACATCGCGGCCGGCGACGAGACCCCGTGGGGCGTGGCCTCGCCGCTGGCCGAGCTGGTCCCCGGCACCACCTCGACCCGGGTCTCCCCGCCCGCCACCGTGACCGAGGGCTCCGGCCTGCTGCACGTCGCGGTCGCCGCCGAGGACGCCGTGATCGACACCGACCCGCTGCTCGGCGCCGCGATCGGCCGCCCGCTGGTGCTGGTCGTCCGCGACGTCCACCGGCACGGCTGGATGCGCCGGGCCGCCCTCGCGCTGGTCGAGGCCCGGCCGGACGCGGTGGTCGTCGAGCTCGGCACCGCGCACGGCGTGGCCGAGCTGTTCGCCGCCCGCGGCGTCACCACGCTCGCCACCTACGGCGGATCGCGGGTCTGCTCGATCGCCGCGGCGGAGGCGCTGGCCGGCCTGTCGGTCGGCGCGGCCAAGGCGGTCTGAACGACCTCCGCGGGCCCGGAGCGGACGGTTCACCCCCCGCTGCGGGCCCGCTGCGTTCGCGGATTTGCCCGAGGGAGCTCACGCTCGCTCGCCCGCGCGTGCAACCATGTGCTGTTACATAGGATTTAGGGGCCTGTTAAGGGGCCACCGCAGCGAGGAGTGAGAGCGGCCATGAGTGGCGACAGGGATACGGCGGCGCTCGCCGAGGGCTCCACGGTGCCGGCGCAGTCGGGCCCCGCGACCGCCACCGCCCGGGTGCCGAAGTACTACGGGCTGAAGCGGCACCTGCTGCAGCTGACCGAGACCCAGCCGGCCGGCACCCCGGTGCCGCCGGAGCGGGCGCTGGCGGCCCAGTTCGACACCTCGCGCACCACCGTCCGGCAGGCGCTGCAGGAGCTGGTCGTCGAGGGCCGGCTGGAGCGGATCCAGGGCAAGGGCACCTTCGTGGCCAAGCCGAAGGTCGCGCAGGCGCTGCAGCTGACCTCGTACACCGAGGACATGCGCGCCCAGGGCCTGGAGCCGACCTCCCGGCTGGTGGAGGTCGCGTACATCAGCGCCGACGACCGGCTCGCCCCGCTGCTGGACATCAAGCCCGGCGGCCGGGTGCTACGGATCGAGCGGCTGCGCCTGGCCAACGGCGACCCGATGGCGATCGAGGTGGCGCACCTGTCCGCGAAGCGCTTCCCCGCGCTGCGGCGCAACCTGGCCAAGCACAACTCGCTGTACACCGCGCTGCGCGAGGTCTACGGCGTGGTGGTGGCGGAGGCCGAGGAGACCATCGAGACCACCCTGGCCAACCCGCGCGAGGCCGGCCTGCTCGGCTCCGACCTGGGCCTGCCGATGCTGCAGCTGTCCCGGCACTCCTTCGACGCGGACGGCGCGCCGGTGGAGTGGGTGCGCTCGATCTACCGCGGCGACCGGTACAAGTTCATCACCAGGCTGCAGCGACCCGAATAAGTCGTCGGCCGGCCCGGTGGACACAGCATCACCAGGCTGCAGCGACCCGAATAAGTCGTCGGCCGGCCCGGTGGACACAGCATCACCAGGCTCCAGCGACCCGAATAGCATCACGCGCCTGCGGCGACCGGAGTAGTCGGACGTCCACGTGTTGACAGGGTAGTGACACGCGTCACGTGCTTGCCCTACCCTCACGTGGACCTTTCGATCACCGAGGGTGCTGCTCGGCGGGCGTACAGCGATGTGCGCTGCGGCGCCAGTGAGGTGACTCCTCGTCATCCCGGAGCCGCTCCATGTCGTCTGAACTGCCAGCCGCGGGCGCCCTGCCCGCGGTGTCCCCCGCCAGGGTGCTGGCGGGGTTGAGCCTGCTGGTGCCGATCGTCGCGATGCTGTGGGTGCCGTCGTACACCAAGACCGCGCCCGAGCTCGGCGGGATCCCGTTCTTCTACTGGTACCAGCTGCTGTGGGTGCCGGTGTCGGCGGTGTTCACCGGCGCCGCCTACCTGCTGATCCGCCGGGACGAGGCGGCCCGCCGGGCCGCCTCCACGGCGTTCGCGCTGCCCGCCCAGTCCGAGGGCGGTGAACTGTCGTGAAGCACGTCGACTGGACCGCGCTGACGGTCTTCCTGCTGTTCTTCGCGGTGGTCACCGTGATGGGCTTCCTGGCCTCCCGCTGGCGCCGCGCGGACGACGCGCAGCACCTGCACGAGTGGGGCCTGGGCGGGCGCAGCTTCGGCACCTGGATCACCTGGTTCCTGCTCGGCGGCGACCTGTACACCGCGTACACGTTCATCGCGGTGCCGGCCGCGATCTACGCCACCGGCGCGGCGGGCTTCTTCGCGGTGCCGTACACGATCATCGCGTACCCGCTGGTGTTCCTGTTCCTGCCGCGGCTGTGGTCGGTCTCCCGGGTGCACGGCTACGTGACCCCGGCGGACTTCGTGCGCGGCCGGTACGGCTCGCGCGGGCTGTCGTTGGCGGTGGCGCTGACCGGCATCCTGGCCACCATGCCGTACGTGGCGCTGCAGCTGGTCGGCATCCAGGCGGTGCTGGACACGCTGGGCGTCGGCGGCAGCGGCAACTGGTTCATGAAGGACCTGCCGCTGTTCCTGGCGTTCGGCGTGCTGGCCGCGTACACGTACTCCTCGGGGCTGCGGGCGCCGGCGCTGATCGCCTTCGTCAAGGACACCCTGATCTACGTGGTGATCATCGTGGCGGTGATCTACCTGCCGATGAAGCTGGGCGGCTACGGGCACATCTTCGACACCGCGGCGCAGAAGTTCTCGACGGTCAACCCGGACACCGGCAAGCCGATCGGGTCGCTGGTGGTCGGACCGGCCGGGCAGTGGACGTACGCGACGCTGGCGTTCGGCTCGGCGCTGGCGCTGTTCATGTACCCGCACTCGGTGACCGGCGTGCTGGCGTCGAAGTCCCGCAACACGGTGCGCCGGAACATGGCGATCATGCCGGCGTACTCGCTGATGCTGGGCCTGCTGGCGCTGCTGGGCTTCATGGCGATCGCGGCGGGCGTGGGCAAGGGCGTCAAGGGCTACAACGCGCAGCTGGCGGTGCCGCAGCTGTTCGCGGACATGTTCCCGAGCTGGTTCACCGGCGTGGCGTTCGCGGCGATCGGGATCGGCGCGCTGGTGCCGGCCGCGATCATGTCGATCGCGGCGGCGAACCTGTTCACCCGCAACGTCTACAAGGACTTCCTGAAGCCGGACGCCACCGCGGCGGACGAGACCCGGGTGGCGAAGATCGCCTCGCTGCTGGTGAAGGTCGGCGCGCTGGCCTTCGTGCTGGTGATGGACAAGCAGGCGGCGATCAACCTGCAGTTGCTGGGCGGCCTGTGGATCCTGCAGACCGCGGTGTCGCTGGTGGCGGGCCTGTTCACCCGGTGGTTCCACCGCTGGGCGCTGCTGGCGGGCTGGGCGGTCGGCATGGTCTACGGAACCTGGGTGGCGTACGGGATCTCCTCCAAGGCCACCAAGCACTTCGGCGGCAACAGCTCGCAGATCCCGGTGATCGGGAAGATCGGCTACATCGGCCTGACCGCGTTCGTGCTGAACCTGGCGGTGGCGGTGGTCCTGACGCTCCTCCTGCGGGCCCTGAAGGCCCCGGAGGGCGCCGACGAGACCTCCCCGGCCGACTACTCCGCCGAGGCGGGCGACGAGTCCGTGGAGCGTGCCCCGCAGCCCGTGGTGGCGCACTGACGCGCCGGGGGCGCGCATAGCCGCGCCCGTGCGCCCCGTGATCGCGCCGTTGCCTCAGCCGAGACTGGGGTGACGGCGCGATCATCTGTTATGACGAGCCGTCCAACGGAGAGACCGGGAGAGACAACCTACGACCACCGCACCGACCACGGGGAGCCACGCATGACCGACCTCACCACGGTACGCAACGGGCATCGCAGCCAGCCGGACGGCCGGCCGCGGCTGCCCTCGGTGCTGATCGCCACCCGGCACGGCGAGTCGACGGCCAACGTGGAGTTCCGGCACGCCGACGCCACCGGCGCGCTGTCCGTCCCGATCACCTCCCGGGACGCCGACATCCCGCTGTCGCTGCGCGGCCAGGCCCAGGCCCACGACCTGGGCCGCTGGTGGGCCGACCTGCCGCCCGCCGACCGCCCCCGCTCGCTGTGGTGCTCGCCGTACCTGCGCACCGCCGAGACCGCCAGAATCGCGCTCGCCCAGGCCTCCGGCATGGGCGCCGTCCCGGTCGGCCTGCCGGTGCGCTACGACGAGCGGCTGCGCGACCGCGAACTCGGGGTGCTGGAGATGCTCACCAAGGCCGCGATCGAGCGTGACCACCCCGCGGAGGCCGAGCGCCGCCGCCGGATGGGCGAGCTGTACTACCGCCCGCCGGGCGGCGAGTCCTGGCTGGACGTGGCGCTGCGGGTGCGCTCGCTGCTGCGCGACCTGGCCGAGGAGGAGGCCGGTCGGCCGGTGCTGGTGGTGGCGCACGACTGCACGGTGCTGATGATGCGCCACGTGCTGGACCGGCTCGGCGAGGAGCAGCTGCTGGCCCTCGACCCGGTCGCCAACTGCTCGACCAGCGTCTGGCGGGCCCGCGACGGGCGGCTGCGCCCGCAGTCCTGGAACCAGACCGGCCACCTGTCCTGACGCGCCGTCAGGGCCGCGGGAGGGCCCCGGGACGGCGTGCGGGCCGTCGGGGCGGGGCTCAGGCCGCCGGGCTCACGGCCGGCCGGGGGTGGCCGAAGGCCCGCCGGTAGGCCTGCGGGGTGGTGCCGAGCCGGCGGCCGAAGTGGTGGCGCAGGGTGGCGGCGTTGCCGAAGCCGCAGCGCGCGGCGACGGCGTCCACGCTCTCGTCGGTGGACTCCAGCAGCCGCTGGGCGAACAGCACCCGCTGCCCGATCAGCCAGCGGTGCGGGGTGGTGCCGGTCTCCTGCTGGAAGCGGCGGGCGAAGGTGCGCGGCGACATGTGGGCGAGCTGGGCGAGCCGCTCGACGCTGGTCTCCTCCTCCAGGTGGCGGCGCATCCACTCCAGCACCCCGCCGAGGGAGTCGCCCTCGCCCTCCGGCAGCGGGCGGTTGATGAACTGGGCCTGCCCGCCGTCCCGGTGCGGGGCGACCACCATCCGGCGGGCGATGCCGCGGGCCACCTCGGCGCCCTGCACCTTGCGCACCAGGTGCAGGCAGGCGTCGATGCCGGCCGCGGTGCCCGCCGAGGTGATCACGGGGTCGTCGTCGACGTACAGCACGTCCGGTTCGACGGTGGTCAGCGGGAAGCGCTCGGCCATCAGGTCCGCATACCGCCAGTGGGTGGTGGAGCGCCGGCCGTCGAGCAGGCCGGCCGCGCCGAGCAGGAAGCTGCCGGAGCAGATCGACAGCAGGTGCGCGCCGCGGGCCAGCGCGGCGCGCAGCGCCTCGCACAGCTCCTCGGGGTAGTGGTCGCGGATGCCGGTGGCGGTGGCGATCACCAGGTCGGCCTCGGCGATCCGCTCGGGGCCGTGCGGCACGTCGATGCTGAACCCGGCGTGCGTGCGCATCGGGCCGGGGCGGTCGCCGACCAGCGCGAAGTCGTAGACCGGCAGGCCCTCCTCGCTCCGGTCCAGGCCGAACACCTCGCAGGCCACGCCCAGTTCGAAGGGGTGGACCTCCTCCAGCACGATCACCGCGACGTTGCTCAGCATGGGTCCAGGATGGCAGTGGCAGGATTTCGAGGCAAGCAGGCTTTCCTGCCACTCGTACGCGGTGCGCCCGGAGCGGAGAGTGGACCCATGACCACCGCGCTCGCCCTGCTGGGCCTCCTCGGCAGTTTCGGACTCCTCGGCGTCCTGGTCGGCCGCGACCTGGACCGGACCACCAGGCACGGCCGGGACAACCGCCACCGCCCCACCGGCTATCCCGTCGACCCGGACCTCGCCGACCCGCGCCGGATCCGCTCCGGCACACTGTCCGAATGCAGCCCCCGATCATCCGCCGCGCCCTCGCCGAGGACCTCGAAGGCGCCGGCGCGGTCAGCGTCGAGGCCTTCGTCGGCGACGGCCACACCCGCTCCGATTCCCCGTACGTCCACCTGCTGAGGGACGCCGCGCGCCGCGACCGGGAGGCCGAACTCCTGGTCGCGGTCGACGCGTCGGGGCAGGTCCTCGGCTGTGTGACCTTCGCCGCCGGCGGCACCGAGTGGGCGGACATCGCCGAGCCGCACGAGGGCGAGATCCGGATGCTGGCGGTCGGCGCGGCGGCCCGCGGCCGCGGCGTCGGCCGGGCCCTGGTGGCCGCCGCGATGGAGCGCAGCCGGGAGCTGGGCCTGGCCGGAATGGCGTTCTCCACCCGGCCCGCGATGACCGCCGCGCACCGGATCTACGAGGCGCTGGGCTTCGTCCGCACCCCCGCCCGGGACTGGCAGCCGATGCCCGGCCTTCAGCTGATGGTCTACACGATCCGGTTCTGACGGGCGCTTCGCATCCGTCCTGTTGTCTACGCGCGGACGGGCCGACACGACACGCGCTACTACATCTGGTGCTTCCAGCTCCAGCCGCCACTACATGTATGCTCACTCTCGCTGTCAACGCAGGGGAACCCGGTGCGAGTCCGGGACTGCCCCGCAACGGTGAGCGGGCTGCAGCGACGCCCGCGCAGTCCGAGGACCTGCCGACGGTGTGCGACACGGCATCCCCGCAGACGCCATGCAGCACTGCTTTGCCGTCCGGTCTCGCGGGCGGGCCGGGGGTGGGTCTTTCGCGCGCCGTTACGCGTTTTCGGCGTGCCGTCCTCCCCTGCCGCACGCGCGGATCCGGACAACCGTGCCACGTCCGACCGCCGCCACAGGAGAGAGTGCGCCTTGACCGTCGCCGCCTCAGTCACCCTGCCGTCCCAGGGTTCCGCCGACACCTTCACCGATCCCGGTGCGGCGCTGCTTCGGCTGCTCACCGACCGCAGCACCGATCTCCCCCAGGTGGACCCCGGCCACGTCGCCGCCGCCGCACTGCGCGGCCGCCATGCCGGCTCGGACTTCGCCGAGCTGCGCGGGCTGGCCGTGGAGGCCGCCGCGTCGATGATCGCCGAGGACCCCCAGTACTCGAAGCTGGCCGCCCGCCTGCTCGCCCTGGAGATCCGTGACGAGGCCCGCACCCAGGGCGTCACCGCGTTCTCCGACTCGGTCGCCGTCGGCCACGCCGAGGGCCTGATCGGCGACGCCACCGCCGCCTACGTCGCCGAGCACGCCGCGCTCTTCGACGCGCTGATCGACCCTCAGGGCGACGACCGCTTCGAGTACTTCGGCCTGCGCACCGTCCAGTCCCGCTACCTGCTGCGCCACCCGATCACCCGCAAGGTGGTCGAGACCCCGCAGCACTTCCTGCTCCGCGTGGCGGCGGGCCTCGCGGTCGGCACCGACGAGCGCTCGGTGCACGAGGTGGCCGAGCTGTACCGGCTGATGAGCCGGCTGGAGTACCTGACGTCCTCCCCGACGCTGTTCAACTCCGGCACCCGGCACCCGCAGATGTCCTCCTGCTACCTGCTGGACTCGCCGCTGGACAACCTGGACTCGATCTACAACCGCTACGCGCAGATCGCCCGGCTGTCCAAGCACGCCGGCGGCATCGGCCTGTCCTACTCCCGGATCCGCTCCCGCGGCTCGCTGATCCGCGGCACCAACGGGCAGTCCAACGGCATCGTGCCGTTCCTGCGCACCCTGGACTCCTCCGTGGCGGCGGTCAACCAGGGCGGCCGGCGCAAGGGCGCGGCCTGCGTCTACCTGGAGACCTGGCACGCCGACATCGAGGAGTTCCTGGAGCTGCGCGACAACACCGGCGAGGAGGCGCGGCGCACCCACAACCTGAACCTGGCGCACTGGATCCCGGACGAGTTCATGCGCCGGGTGAACGCCAACCAGGACTGGTCGCTGTTCTCCCCCGCCGACGTGCCCGAGCTGGTCGACCTGTGGGGCGCCGACTTCGACGAGGCGTACCGCAAGGCCGAGCTGGCCGGCAAGGCCGTGCGCACCATCCCCGCGCAGACCCTGTACGCCCGGATGATGCGCACCCTGGCGCAGACCGGCAACGGCTGGATGACCTTCAAGGACGCCTCCAACCGGGCCGCCAACCAGACCGCGCTGCCGGGCCGCGTGGTGCACTCCTCGAACCTGTGCACCGAGATCCTGGAGGTCACCGACGACTCCGAGACCGCGGTCTGCAACCTCGGCTCGGTCAACCTGGGCGCGCACGTCGCCCCGGGCGCCTCGGTCGACGACCTCACGAGCGCGATGGACTGGGAGCGCCTGGACGCCACCGTCCGCACCGCGGTGACCTTCCTCGACCGCGTGATCGACATCAACTTCTACCCGACCACCGAGGCCGGGGCGTCCAACTCCCGCTGGCGCCCGGTGGGCCTGGGCGTGATGGGCCTGCAGGACGTCTTCTTCAAGCTGCGGATCGACTTCGACTCCGCCGAGGCGAAGACCCTCTCCACCCTGATCGCCGAGCGCATCATGCTCACCGCCTACGAGCGCTCCGCCGACCTGGCCGAGCAGTTCGGCCGGCACGAGGCGTACGAGGAGACCCGCGCCGCCCGCGGCCAGCTGCACATCGACCACTTCGGTGCGGCCGCCCCGCAGTGGACCGAGCGCTGGGACGCGCTGCGCGCCCGGATCGCCGCCGTCGGCCTGCGCAACTCGCTGCTGCTCGCCATCGCGCCGACCGCGACCATCGCCTCGATCGCCGGCGTCTACGAGTGCATCGAGCCGCAGGTCTCCAACCTGTTCAAGCGCGAGACGCTGTCCGGCGAGTTCCTCCAGGTCAACCCGTACCTGGTGCGCGAGCTGAAGGACCTCGGCGTCTGGGACCAGCAGACCCGGGACGCGCTGCGCGACGCCAACGGCTCCATCCAGGAGTTCAACTGGCTGCCGCAGGAGGTCCGTTCGCTCTACCGCACGGCGTGGGAGCTGCCCCAGCGCGCGCTGATCGACCTGGCCGCCGCCCGCCAGCCGTACATCGACCAGAGCCAGTCGCTGAACCTGTTCATGGCGGCGCCGACCATCGGCAAGCTCTCCTCGATGTACTCCTACGCCTGGAAGGTCGGTCTCAAGACCACCTACTACCTGCGCTCCCGCCCCGCGACCCGGATCGCCCAGGCCGCCTCCGGAGCCGCCCGCGCCGCCGCCCCCGTGCCGGTGGCCGCCCCGACCCTCAGCCAGGAGGAGCAGGACGCCATCGCCTGCTCCCTGGAGAACCCCGAGTCCTGCGAGGCCTGCCAGTAATGTCCGACGACACGAAGATGCTGCTCGACCCGGGCTTCGAACTGACGCTCCGTCCGATGCGCTACCCGTCGTTCTACGACCGGTACCGGGACGCGATCAAGAACACCTGGACCGTCGAGGAGGTGGACCTGCACTCGGACGTGGCCGACCTGGCCAAGCTCTCCGAGGGCGAGCGCCACCTGATCGGCCGCCTGGTGGCCTTCTTCGCCACCGGCGACTCGATCGTCGCCAACAACGTGGTGCTGAGCCTCTACAAGCACATCAACTCCCCCGAGGCCCGGCTCTACCTGTCCCGGCAGCTGTTCGAGGAGGCCGTGCACGTCCAGTTCTACCTGACGCTGCTGGACACCTACCTGCCCGACCCCGAGGACCGCAACGCGGCCTTCGCCGCGGTGGAGAACATCCCCTCCATCCACCAGAAGGCCCAGTTCTGCTTCAAGTACATGAACGCGGTCGACCACCTCGACTCGCTGCAGACCAAGGAGGACCGCCGCGCGTTCCTCCTCAACCTGATCTGCTTCGCCGCCTGCGTCGAGGGCCTGTTCTTCTACGGCGCCTTCGCGTACGTGTACTGGTTCCGCAGCCGCGGCCTGCTGCACGGCCTGGCGACCGGCACCAACTGGGTGTTCCGCGACGAGTCGATGCACATGGACTTCGCCATGTCGGTGGTCGACACCGTCCGCGAGGAGGAGCCCGACCTCTTCGACGACGAGATGGCCAAGCAGGTCACCGAGATGCTGGAGGAGGCCGTCGAGGCCGAGCTCCAGTTCGCCCGCGACCTGTGCGGCGACGGCCTGGCCGGCATGAACACCGAGTCGATGCGCCAGTACCTGGAGGCCGTCGCCGACCAGCGCCTGGCCCGCCTCGGCCTGCCGATCCGCTACGGCTCCACCAACCCGTTCGGGTTCATGGAGCTGCAGAACGTCCAGGAGCTGACCAACTTCTTCGAGCGCCGGGTCTCCGCGTACCAGGTCGCCGTCGAGGGCTCGGTCTCCTTCGACGACGACTTCTGAGCCGACCGCAGCACGCACCGGGGGTGCGGGGCACCGCCCCGCACCCCCGTCAGCGTTCCAACTCCCGGTCGCCGGCCAGGATCCCGGCCTGCAGCTCGGTGACCGCCCGGCTCGGGTCCAGGCCCTGCTCCTCGCGGAGCAGGTCGCGCAGCTCGGCGTGGACCGCCGGCGCCTCCGCCTGCCGGCCGCAGCGGAACAGCGCCCCGAGCCGTTCGAACCCGGCCGCGCCGAACTGCGGGTCCGTTCCCAGGATTCGGTCGATCTCGACATGGAGCAACGTTCACCTCGTGGCAGCGTCGGTACGGTCGGGGGTGCGGGTACGGCGGGTACCAGGCGCGCTCGTGCTGGGCGTCGCTGGTGATGGCGGCCGCCTCGGCGGGCACCTGGATCTTCGGCAGTTCCACGGTCTGGGACGGCATCGGCGTCTCCTTCCTCCGAACCAACAAGGTGGGCCCGAATCCATGCAGCCCCGGTGTTGTCCCGGTGTGGCGGCGGTCTCGGCGGCCCGGGAACGCGAAAGGGGCCGGCGCCGCCGAAGCGGCACCGGCCCCTGACCTGCCGTCAGTCGTTGGCGACGGTCGCGTACTTCGGGGTGCCGTCGGCCATCTGGCGCAGGGCGTCCTTGCGGTCGCGCTTGGAGAGCCGGTCGATGTACAGGTAGCCGTACAGGTGGTCGGTCTCGTGCTGCAGGCAGCGGGCGAAGAAGCCGGTGCCCTCGACCCGGATCGGGTTGCCGTCCTTGTCCTGGCCGGTGACGGCCGCGAAGTCGGGGCGGGCCAGGTCCATGTACGCGCCGGGGACGGACAGGCAGCCCTCCGGCGAGTCGTCCAGGGTGCGGCGGCCGGCCGGGAGCTCCTCCAGCACGGGGTTGACCACGTGGCCGATGTGGCGCACGCCCTGGTCGTCGGGGCAGTCGTAGACGAAGACCTTCAGGTCGACGCCGACCTGGTTGGCGGCCAGGCCCACGCCCTCGGCGGCGTACATCGACTGGAACATGTCGTCGACCAGCGCGGAGAGCTCGGCGTCGAACGCGGTCACCGTCTTCACCTCGCGGTGCAGCACCGGGTTGCCGACCACGGTGATCGGGCGGGCGGCGCCCTTGCTCAGGTCGGGCTCCTCGCCGACCACCTTCAGCTCCCGGGGCTCCTCGTGCTCGTGCTCGTGGTGGTCGTGCCCGTGGTGGTCGTGGTGGTCGTGGTCGTGCTGCTCGGCCATCGCTGCTTTCCGCTCCGTCTGGATCTACCGGGATGCCTGATCTACCGGGATGTCGAGGTCCAGCCTACGGGGCGGCTCAACACACTTCTTCGAGATCGCGGTAGGCGCGGGTGGCCGGGGAGGCCGCCGCCCAGCGGTCCAGCAGGGCGCGCACCAGCCCGGTCGGCGCGGCGATCCCGCACTCCCGCTCGACCAGCCAGGACCCGCCGGCCGCGCCCTGGCTGAGGTGGCTGAGGTGGCCGGGGTGCAGCGGGTCGCCGTCGTCGTGCGGGTCGTGGTGCGCGGTGTACCCGTCGTCGATCGCCATCCGGCTCTCCGAGCAGGCCCGGCACAGCAGCCGCACCGAGGAGGTCCAGTCCTCGGCGGCGTACCCGGCGTCGGCGACCACCCGCTCCAGCGCGTCCCGGTCGGCGGCGGTCGCGGCCTGCAGCAGCACCACCCAGGTCGGCACGGGGGACGGCGCCCACAGTTCGATCTCGTCGAAGACCGGGTAGGCGACGCCGTCGGCCACCCGCTCGCCGTGCGGGGCGCCGTCGTGCAGCACCACCTCGCCCCAGCGGCGGCCGGAGGACGGCAGCGGGATGGACAGCACCTCGATCCGCGCCGGGTCGAGCCGCCGCCCCCACACCACCTCGGACTCGCCGTCCGGGGAGAGCCGCACGGGGGTGGTGCCCAGGTCCAGCTCGATCGGCCCGTCCGCCGGGCCCGCCCCGCCCGGCAGCCGCAGCCCGTACGCCTGCCAGGCGCGGCGGGCCAGCGGCCAGTCCTGCAGGGCGGTGGCGGTGATGCCGAGGTTCCACCAGTCCGGGGCGCCGTGCTGGCGGTCGAGCAGCGCGACGGCACGCAGCCCGGCGCTGCGGGCCTGCTCCCAGTCGCGGCGGAACTTGTGCAGCAGGGCCAGGTTGAACCAGGAGTCGGACAGCCACGGCTCCAGGTCCGCGGCCATCACCAGCAGCGCCCCGGCGTCCTCGTACCGGCCGTCGCCGATCAGCGTGAAGGCCCGGTCGGTGGTCTGCCGCCAGGTCGCCGACGGACGGTGCCGTGCGCGGTGGAAGATCCTCACGTTGGTCCCTTGCCGTCGGTCGTCACCGGGTCGCCCCGCCTCCGGGTCTTCCCGCCACGACCGCATCCAACCACGCCGACCTTGCGGTGCGCGCCCCGCGCGTCCATTCAGGCAGCGCGGGCCCGCCGGTCAGAGCGGGCGGCGGCGGTGGCGCCGCGCGCCGAGCCGGGCGAGCGCGTCCAGCACCGCCGGGTCGTAGCCGCCGGCGTCCAGCCGCAGGTGGTCCAGCGGGTCGAGGCCGCCGCCGCGGGGGCGGTCGGCGGCGGCGGTGCGCAGGTCGTCGTGGGCGTTGGCGACCCGGATGATCCGGGCGGCCAGCGGCAGCGTCGCGTCCGGACGGCCGTCCGGCAGCCGGCACGGGTCGGCGAGCCGGGCGACCTGCTGCCACACCTGCCGGGGCACCCCGGTGCGCTGGATCACCTCGCTGCCGAGCCGGGCGATCCGCTGCTGCTCGGCGTCGGGCAGCAGCGCGGTCGCCCCGCCGGGCACCGGCTCGACCAGCGACAGCTGGCCGATGTCGTGCATCAGCGCGGCGTACTCCAGCTGCGCCAACTCCCGGCTGCCGAGGCCGAGTTCGCGGCCCAGCGCGCAGGCCGTGTCGGCCACCCGGCGGGCGTGTCCGGGGGTGGTGTAGCCGGCGATCTCGGTGGCCCGGGCGAGCGTCTCGATGGTCTGCCCGGCGGTGGCCCGGACCGCCGCGGCCCGCCGGAACGAGGTCTGGGCGAGCAGCAGCGGCACGCAGAACACCGGCAGCGCCCACAGCCCGGCCTCCCCGGCGAGCAGGGCCAGCAGCAGTCCGGTGGCGACCACCGCCGAGCCGATGCCGAGCAGCGCGTGCAGCTGGTCGTCGAGCGCCGCGGCGAACCGCAGCCCGGTCCGGACCCGCTGCTGCACGGCGGCCAGCACCGCGTCGCCGAGCGCGGCCAGGGCGGCGACCGCGGCCAGCAGCGCCCCGTACGCCGGCCCGGGCAGCCGGTCGGTGACGCCCGCGTTGTACAGCGGTTGGAACAGCAGCGCCGCGAACGAGACGGTGACCAGCCGGCGCGCGGCGGCGTCCAGCGCCGGATCGAACGGCGCGGGCGGGATCCGCCGGGCGGCGGTGAGCGCGGCCCGGCCGGCCAGTTGCAGCACCAGCCGGGCGGCGGTGCCGAGCGCGGTCACCGCGGAGACCTGCAGCACCCCGTGCGTGGTGGGCAGCCCGTGCAGCGGGCCGAGCAGCGCGTACGCCAGCGCGACGGCGGTGGCCACCGGCGCGGGTTCCCGGTCGCCGGGGAGGGCGGGGCCGGCGCTCTGCCCGAGCGTGATCAGACCGGTGAACGCCAGCGCCACGGCCGGCTGGACGAACCCGTCGGCCAGCAGGTGCAGCAGCGCGGCCGCGCACAGCAGGGCGGCCGCGCCGTGCACCAGGTCGGCCGCACCGGGACGGCGGAGCCTCATGCCGCCCCGCTGGTCGGCAGGGTCCGGCCGCTCTGCTGCGGCAGCCGGGCGGGTTCGGGGACGCCGAGCGGGATGTCCGGGACCTCGCCGTCCCAGCCGCCGGGCGGGGCGGGTTCGGGCTGCCAGCCGTGCTCGGCGACCGCGGAGACCAGGGCGCCGACCATCACCGGGTCGAACTGGCTGCCCGCGCAGCGCTCCAGCTCGGCGACGGCCTCCGGGACGGGCCGGCCGCGCCGGTAGGAACGGGTGGAGGTCATCGAGTCGAAGGCGTCGGCGACCGAGATGATCCGGGCGAACTCGGGGATCCGGTCCCCGGCCAGCCCGTGCGGGTAGCCGCGGCCGTCCATCCGCTCGTGGTGGTGCAGGATGCCGTCCCGGCCCTCGCCGAGGAAGTCCAGCTGGCGCACCAGCTCGTGCCCGAACACCGGGTGCACCTCGACCGCCCGCCGCTCCGCCTCGGTGAGCGGCCCGTTGCGGCGCAGCAGTTCGGTGGCGACGGCGAGCTTGCCGACGTCGTGCAGCGTCCCGGCGAAGTGCAGGGTGCGCACCCGGTCCTCGGCCAGGCCGAGCTGACGGGCGATCAGCACCGAGGCCCGGCCGACCCGTTCGCTGTGCCCGCGGGTGTACGCGTCCTTGATCTCCACCGCCTGCACCAGCGCCTGCACGGTCGCCCGGTGCGCGGTGCGCTCGCGGTGGCCCTGCGCGGACAGCCAGGCGGCGATGGTCAGCGGCAGCAGTCCGAGCACCGCGGCGAACGCTCCGTACGGGCCCTGCCAGAGCACCGCGATCATCAGCCCGCCGGCGCCGTGCAGCAGCGCGGCGGGCGCCGCCCCGCGCACCGCGCGCAGCGCCGCACCCGTCCGGCGGCCGCAGGTCAGGCGCCGCATCCCGGCCACCAGCACGCCGTTGACCAGGCAGAACGCCAGTACCGCGGCGAGTGCGCCGAGCGCCGCCGCGGGGAACCGGGTGCCCAGCAGCAGCCGGGCCCCGCCGAGCAGGCGGAACACCTCGGCGGCGGCGGCCGAGGCCAGCGCCAGCTGGGCGGCGTTCCAGGCCCGGCGCAGCGTGCGCGGCTCGGGAGCCGGGCCGAGCAGCGCCCCGGGCAGGGCGACCAGCGCGGCGGCGGCGGGCGGAAGCATCAGCACCCCGGCGAACAGCACCGGGAAGAAGCCGCCGCCGTCCGACTCGGCGGCCGGCTCGACCGGCGGCCGGCCTCGCAGCCGCCGCCACAGCCGGGCGCACGGGGTGGGAGCGCCGTGCGCCAGCGACTCCAGGCAGAGGTGCAGCAGCGCCAGCAGCCCGATCCGGGGCCAGTCGAACTCGGGTCCGGCGGCGGCCAGCGGCAGCAGCACGGCCACCGCGGCCAGCAGCACCGCGACCAGGTAGCCGACCGCCCGCCCCGGTAGCGCGGTGCGCTCGCGTTCGCTGGCGATCTCGGCCTCCCCCGCCCGTACCGGGCCCTCCGACGTGAGGACTCGTCAGAGAATAGGGCCCGGCCGTGCGGCTGCGGCGCACGATCGCGGATAGCCGCAGCCGGAGCAGTGCCAGCTCACCCGATCGAGTGAGCGCTCACTCCGCGGCTGCAACCGCCGTGCCGTGTCCGGCCGCCCCCTCGACCGTCATCTCGACGGCCACCGCGCGCGCCACGGACACCTCGACCACCGACTCGCCGCCCTCCGCGGAGCGCTGGGCCGAGCGGATCGAGTCGATCCGCGCCAGCACCTTCGACCGCAGATCGGTCGGCGTGTCGTCGCAGCCGCAGGACCGCTTGATCAGCGCCTTGATCGCCTGTTCGAGGCCGTACTTCTCCAGGCACGGCGAGCACTCGTCGAAGTGCACCCGCAGCTTGGCGCAGTCGCCCTCGGGCATCTCGTTGTCGAGGAATTCGTAGAGGTGGTCCAGCACCTCTCCGCACTCGGTCTCGTGCGGCTCGCCGCAGCTCATGAGCCCGCGCCCTTCGCTTCCTGCCCTGCACCGGTACCGGCCGGAACCAGCCCTCGCTCGCGGGCGTAGTCCTCCAGCATGCCGCGCAGCTGGCGGCGGCCACGGTGCAGTCGGGACATCACCGTACCGATGGGTGTACCCATGATGTCCGCGATCTCCTTGTACGCAAAGCCCTCGACGTCCGCGAGATAGACGGCGATCCGGAATTCCTCCGGGATCGCCTGCAGGGCGTCCTTCACGTCGCTGTCCGGCAGGTGGTCGAGCGCCTGCGCCTCGGCCGAGCGCAGCCCGGTCGACATGTGCGACTCGGCGCGCGCCAGCTGCCAGTCCTCGATCTCCTCGGCCGCGGTGCGCTGGGGTTCGCGCTGCTTCTTGCGGTACGAGTTGATGAACGTGTTGGTGAGGATGCGGTACAGCCACGCCTTGAGGTTGGTGCCCTCGCGGAACTGGTGGAAGGACGCGTACGCCTTGGCGAACGCCTCCTGGAGCAGGTCCTCCGCATCGGCCGGGTTGCGCGTCATGCGCAGCGCCGCCGAGTACATCTGGTCCAGGTAGCCCAGCGCGTCGCGCTCGAAGCGCTCGCGCCTGGCCTCCTCGCTCTCGTTCTCGGACACCCGGAAGGTGTCCTCGCCGATCGCCTCGGCCAGTTCGTCGCCGGTGAGCTGCTCGCCCTCCGGACGGCCCTGGTCGGTGCCTGAAGCACCCGACACGGCCGCGTCATCGGTCCCGACGACCGGACCCACCTCCTCGATCACTCGGGTACGGCCCGACTTGGGCCGACCCGGAAGCGAGGATATCGGGCTGACCGGCTTGTCGCCCGCGACAACCCACTCCGACCAGTCCGGGACGAGTGACGTGGCCGTCGCCCGCTCCTCGGGCCGTTCGGGGCACGCGATCGAACCCATGGACGCTGCCTTTCCACCGGGGGCATGTTCTGACGACCTGTGCAACCCCGCGGGGGCACCGGGCATTCCCGGTCACCGGTCGAGCCACTGGGTGACCGCTCCGGTGATCAGCGCCAGCGTCTGGCCCTGGTCGACGGGCGCCTTCTTGGGGACCTTGAAGGCGTGGGAGGCGTGCGGGACTTCGACCAGGCGGTGGGTGTCCGGGAGCGGCGGGAACTCGGCGGGGGTGCCGAAGGTGTCGGCGCCGCCCTGCACCACCAGGGTGGGCAGGGCGGTGGCCAGGAGTTCCTCGGCGCGGCTCTTCTCCGGCCGGCCCGGCGGGTGCAGCGGGAAGGCGAGCGCCAGCACGCCCGCGGCGCCGAGCCCGGCCGAGGTCCGGCAGGCGACCCGCGCGCCGGCGCTGCGGCCGCCGGCGAAGACCGGCAGGCCCTCCTCCCGCGCGGCGGCGAACTGCGCGGGCCAGCCGGCGTCGAGCGTCGCCGGCGCGGGGGCGAGCTTGCGGCCGGCCACCCGCCAGGGCTGTTCGGCGAGGACCACGGTGACGCCGGCGGCCGGGAGCGCGGCGGCGAGGGTCTGCAGGTCGGGGGCTTCGATCCCGCCGCCGGCGCCGTGGCCGAGCAGGAGGACGGCGCGCGCGTCGGCGGCGCGGAAGTAGTGGAGCCGGGCGTCCCCGGCGGGAGTGGCGATGGTCCGCTGCATGCGCCGAGCCTAGGCAACGGTGCGGGTCAGAACAGCGTGGTGCGGTCGTCCTCGGTGAGTTGCCCGGTCAGGCCGGGGTGGTTGTTGCGGACGCTGCCGACCGCGTCGCCGACCGGGTGGATGCGCAGCGAGCCGGGCGCGGGCGGGGTGAGGTCGGCGCGTTCGGCGGCCGGGTCGAGCCAGGCGTCCCACCGGGTGCGGTCCAGGTAGAGCGGCATCCGCTCGTGGACGGGGGCGAGCAGCGGTTCGGCGGCGGTCGTGACGATGGTGCAGGTGACCAGCCAGGCGTCGGGGTGGTCGGCGGGCAGCTCGCGGTTGCGCCAGAACTCGTAGAGGCCGGCCAGGGCGAGCGGGGCGCCGTCGGCGCGGGAGACGAAGTAGGGCTGCCGGGGCGGGCGGGCCGGGTCGTCGGTGGGGGCGGTCTGCCATTCGTAGTAGCCGTCGACGGGTATCAGGCAGCGCCGCGAGGCGTAGGCCTGCCGGTAGGCGGGCTTCTCGTGGACGGTCTCCGCGCGGGCGTTGATCATCTTCACCGCGGTGTCCGGGCTGCCGGCCCAGGCGGGCACCAGTCCCCAGCGCAGGATGCGCAGTTGGCGCACGGGGCGGCGCTCGCCGCGGGGTGCGCGGTCGAGCACGGCGAAGGTCCGCGCGGTCGGCGCGACGTTCCAGCTGGGCGCGAGCGTCTCGGTCGGGTCCCACTGCTGGACGCCGAAGTGCCCGACCAGGTCGGCCGGGTCGGTGGAGGAGGCGAAGCGACCGCACATGTCGATCAGCTTGCCAGAGCCGCCCGGCGGCCCGGACGGGTCCGGGAGAACCGGCGGCTACCGGCCGCTCGTCCCTCCGTGGGAGGCTGCCCGCGCGGACGCGACTGGATCGGAGGCGGACCGGATGGAACTCGCACAGCTGTGGGACCGGCTGGCCGGCGCTCAGCCGGACCCGCCGCGCTGGCTGGTGCTGGCCGCCGCGGCGGCGGCGCTGCTGGCGGTGGCGCTGCGCCCGGTGTGGCGGCTGAGCCGCACCGCGGTGACCATCGCGCACGAGGGCGGGCACGGCGTGATGGCGCTGCTGACGCGCCGTCGGCTGTCCGGCATCCAACTGCACTCGGACACCTCGGGGCTGACCGTCTCCTCGGGCCGGCCCTCCGGCCCGGGCATGGTGCTGACCGCCGCGGCGGGCTATCCGGCGCCCTCGTTGCTCGGGCTGGGCGGGGCGGCGCTGCTCGCCTCGGGCCGGGTCACCGCGCTGCTGTGGATCGGCATCGCGCTGCTGGCCGGGATGCTGGTGATGCTGCGCAACCTGTTCGGGGTGCTGGCGGTGCTGGCCACCGGCGGGGCGTTCTGGGCGGTGTCCTGGTACGGCGGCGCCGAGTGGCAGGCGGGCTTCGCCTACCTGGGCGTGTGGTTCCTCCTGTTGGCGGGCGTGCGGCCGGTGGTCGAGCTCCAGGCGACCCGGCGGCGCGGGGCCTCCCCGGGGTCGGACGCCGACCAGCTCGCGCACCTGACCCGGGTGCCCGCGGTGCTGTGGGTGACGGTGTTCCTGGTGGTGTCGCTGGCCTGCCTGGCGCTCGGGGGCAGCTGGCTGCTGCCCCGGTAGCCGGGCGGCGCCTCATAGACTTGGCGCCATGACCGACACCCTGTGGCCCGCTCCCCTCGCCACCGCCGCCGTGGACGCGACCGTGACCATCCCCGGCTCGAAGTCCGCGACCAACCGCGCGCTGGTGCTGGCGGCGCTGGCCGACGGCCCGGGCTGGGTGCGCCGACCGCTGCGCAGCCGCGACTCGCAGCTGATGGCGGACGGCCTGCGGGCGCTGGGCGTGACGGTCGAGGAGACGGTGAACGCGGCCTCCGGCGGCACCGGCGGCGGCGAGGCGTGGCGGGTCATCCCGGCCGCCCAGCTGCGCGGCCCGGCCCAGGTGGACGTCGGCAACGCGGGCACCGTGATGCGCTTCCTGCCGCCGCTGGCCACGCTGGCCGACGGCCCGGTGCACTTCGACGGCGACCCGCGCAGCCACGAGCGCCCGCAGCACGGGGTGATCGACGCGCTGCGCACCCTCGGCGCCCGGATCGACGACGGCGGCCGCGGCGGCTTCCCGCTGACCGTGCACGGCACCGGCGCGCTGGACGGCGGCCCGGTGGAGGTGGACGCCTCGTCCTCCTCGCAGTTCATCTCGGCGCTGCTGCTCTCCGGCGCCCGCTTCAACCACGGCGTGGAGATCCGCAACGTCGGCGAGACCGTGCCCTCGCTGCCGCACATCCGGATGACCGTCGACATGATCCGCAAGGCCGGCGGCCAGGTCGACGCGCCGGAGGACGGCGGGGAGAAGGACGTCTGGCGGGTCACCCCGGGCGCGCTGATCGGCCGCGACCTGGTGGTCGAGCCGGACCTGTCGAACGCCGCGCCGTTCTTCGCCGCGGCCCTGGTCACCGGCGGCCGGGTCACCGTCCGGGACTGGCCGCGGCACACCTACCAGCCCGGCGACCAGCTCCGCGAGATCTACACCGCGATGGGCGGCAGCTGCCAGTTCACCGACGAGGGACTGGAGTTCACCGGCACCGGCAAGATCCACGGGATCGAGGTGGACCTGCACGACGTCGGCGAGCTCACCCCGGTGATCGCCGCGGTCGCCGCGCTCGCCGACTCCGAGTCCCACCTGTACGGCATCTCCCACCTGCGGATGCACGAGACCGACCGGCTGGCCGCGCTCGCCACGGAGATCAACGGCCTCGGCGGCGACGTCCGGGAGACCGAGGACGGCCTGCGGATCCGGCCCCGCCCGCTGCACGGCGGCGTCTTCCACACCTACGAGGACCACCGGCTGGCCACCGCCGCCGCCGTGCTGGGCCTGGCCGCCGACGGCGTGCTGGTGGAGAACGTGGCGACCACGGCCAAGACCCTGCCGGACTTCCCGCAGATGTGGGCCGATCTCCTCGGCCAGGGCTGACGGGGGATCACGAGCATGCGCCGCTACGGCAAGGACGCCGACGAGGACGACATCCGCAGCCGCCCGGGCCGCCGGGGCTCCCGCCCCCGCACCCGCATCCGGCCCAAGCACGAGGACGCCGCCGAGGCGATGATCCTCACCGTGGACCGCGGCCGGATCACCTGCCTGGTCGACGGCGGCACCAAGGACGAGCGCCTGGTCACCGCCATGAAGGCCCGCGAACTCGGCCGCAAGGGCGTCGTCGTCGGCGACGTGGTCAACGTGGTCGGCGACCTCACCGGCGACCCGGACACGCTGGCCCGGATCGTCCGGGTCGAGGAGCGCACCTCGGTGCTGCGCCGCACCGCGGACGACGACGACCCGTACGAGCGGATCGTGGTCGCCAACGCCGAGCAGATGGCCATCGTCACCGCCCTCGCCAACCCCGAGCCGCGCCCCCGGCTGATCGACCGCTGCCTGGTCGCCGCGTACGACGCCGGGATGGACCCGCTGCTGGTGCTCACCAAGGCCGACCTGGCCTCCGCCGACGAGCTGCTGGAGTCCTACGCCCCGCTCGGCATCCGCTACGTGGTGACCCGTCACGACGAGCTGGCCACGGCCGGCGCGGAGGCCGTCCGGGAACACCTGCGCGGGCTGACCACCGTCTTCATCGGGCACTCCGGCGTCGGCAAGACCACCCTGGTCAACGCGCTGGTCCCGGACCGGCAGCGGAGCACCGGCCACGTCAACGCCGTCACCGGCCGCGGCCGGCACACCACCGTCTCCGCGCTCGCGCTGCGGCTGCCGCCGCCGCCCGGCGTCAAGCCCGGCTCGAAGAAGGCGCTCGACCCGGGCTGGGTGATCGACACCCCCGGCTTCCGCTCCTTCGGCCTGTCCCACATCGACCCGTCCCGGGTCATCCTCGCCTTCCCCGACCTGGAGCCCGGCACCGCCGACTGCCCGCGCGCCTGCTCGCACGACGAGCCGGACTGCGCACTGGACGCCTGGGTCGCCGAGGGCCACGCCGACCCCGCCCGGCTGTACTCGCTGCGCCGTCTGCTCGCCACCAAGGAGGCGGGCGAGGGCGACTGAGAGTTCACGCGATCACGAGTCGCCCGGGCCCCTGCGCTGGGTAACGATAGGAGGGTCACACCCTCCGATCTGACAGGGAGTCAACCCGATGGCATGGGCCATGGTGATCCTCGCCGGTCTGCTGGAAACGGGCTTCGCGGTCAACCTCAAGCTCAGCGACGGCTTCACCAAGCTCTGGCCCACCATCAGCTTCTGCGTCTTCGCGCTCGGCTCCTTCGGTCTGCTCACCCTGTCCCTGAAGACCCTGCCGGTCGGCAGCGCCTACGCGGTGTGGACCGGCATCGGCGCGGCCGGTACCGCGGTCTACGGGATCGTCTTCCTGGGCGAGTCCTCCTCCACCCTGAAGCTGGTCTCGATCACGCTGGTGATCGCGGGCGTGATCGGCCTCCAACTCAGCGGCTCCGGGCACTGATTCCGCTAGGGTTCGGGCATGGCCGACTACCACGACGATCTCCGACTCGCCCACGTCCTCGCCGACTCGGCCGACTCGGTCACCATGGAGCGCTTCAAGGCGCTGGACCTGAAGATCGAGACCAAGCCCGACCTGACGCCCGTCAGCGACGCCGACAAGGCCGCCGAGGAACTGGTCCGCTCGGTGCTGCAGCGCGCCCGGCCGCGCGACGCGGTGATGGGCGAGGAGTACGGCCTGCAGGGCACCGGCCCGCGCCGCTGGGTGATCGACCCGATCGACGGCACCAAGAACTACGTCCGCGGCGTGCCGGTCTGGGCCACCCTGATCGCCCTGCTCGAGGAGCAGCCGGACGGCGAGCTCCAGCCCGTGGTCGGCATCGTCTCGGCGCCCGCGATCAGCCGCCGCTGGTGGGCCGCGAAGGGGCTCGGCGCGTACGCCGGGCGCAGCCTCGCCAAGGCCCAGCGGATCCACGTCTCCAAGGTCTCCCGGCTCGCCGACGCCTCGCTCTCCTACTCCTCCCTCACCGGCTGGGAGGAGCGCGCCCGGCTCGACGCCTTCCTCGACCTCACCCGCCAGTGCTGGCGCACCCGCGCCTACGGCGACTTCTGGTCCTACATGATGGTCGCCGAGGGCGCGGTCGACATCGCCGCCGAACCCGAGCTCTCCCTCTGGGACATGGCCGCCCCCTGCATCGTCGTCCAGGAGGCCGGCGGCCGCTTCACCGGCCTCGACGGCATCGACGGCCCCGGCGGCGCGGACGCGGTGGCCTCCAACGGGATCCTCCACGAGGCGACGCTGCGCGCACTGACGGTGTGAACCGTCAGGGGCGCGGGGAACTGCGCGAAGCGGAAGGCACACGCCGGAAAGATCGCGCCGAAGAGGTCCAGTTGCACGTGGACGCGACCCCACGACCTGTCAGGCGCTGAGCTCGGCGTCCAGCGCCCCCAGCAGCCGCCCCGCGCGCTCCGCGACCTCGGCCGGGCCGTACTCGGCGGCGCGCTTGCACCAGTTCTCCGCCTGGACGGCCTCGCCGCGGCGCAGGGCCAGGAGGGCGAGCCGCAGGGCGGCGCGGCCGTGGCCGGCGTCGGCGGCGCGGGTGTACCAGAGCATGGCCTCGGCCTCGCTGTCCTGACGGGCCAGCAGCAGGCCGAGGTTGAACGCGGCGCTGCGGCTCCCGCCCTCCGCCGCGCGGCGGTACCAGCTCTCGGCGATCTGCAGCGCCCCGCGTTCGGCAGCCCGCACGCCCATCCGGACCTGGGCGCGGCGGTGCCCGGCGTCGGCCGCGACGGCGTACCAGTGCTCGGCCTCGGCGTCCGCGTCGCCGCGCCGGTCGAGCAGCGAGGCGAGCCGGAACGCGCCCTCCGCGGAGCCGCCGTCCGCGGCCTGCCGGTAGCGGTCGAGCGCGCCGACCAGGTTGCCGCGCTGCTCCTGGACGACCGCGAGCTGCAGGGCGGCCTCGCCGTGGCCCTCGGCGGCGGCGCGGGCGTACCACTCCTGGGCCTGGCGGTGTTCGCCGCGGCCGGCGTGCAGGACGCCGAGGTTGAAGGCGCCGTCGACGGAGCCCGCCTCGGCGGCCTTGGAGAACCAGGGTTCGGCGCCGGACTCGTCGCCGCGCTGGAGCAGCATGACGGCGAGCGCGTTGCAGGCCTCCCGGTGGCCGGCGTAGGCGGCGCGCCGGTACCACTGCTCGGCCTGCGCCTCGCGGCCGGCGCCGGCGCACAGCAGGCCGAGGTTGAAGGCTCCGTTGTGGTCGCCCGCGTCCAGGGCGACGCGGTACCAGCGCTCGGCGACGGCGTTCTCGCCGCGGCCGGCGTGCAGCGCGCCGAGGGCGTTGGCGGCGGTGCCGTCGCCGGCCTCGGCGGCCTCCTGCCACCATTCGGCGGCCGCGGCGAGGTCGCCGGCGTCGCGCAGCAGGAAGCCGAGGGCGCAGGCGGCGCGGGGTTCGCCGTTCTGCGCGGACTGCCGGTACCAGCGGGCGGCCTCGTCGAGGTCGCCGCGCTCCTCCAGCAGCACGCCGAGCCGCAGCGCGGCGCGCGGGTGGCTGCGGGCGGCGGCGGTGCGGTACCAGGTCTCGGCGGTGTCCTTGTCGCCGGCGGCCTCGCGCATCCGGGCGAGCCGGTAGCCGGCCTCGCGGTGGCCGGAGTCGGCGGCGGTCTTGAACCAGCGCTCGGCGCGGACGTCGCGGCGGTGCTCCATCAGGTCGCCGAGGGCGTATGCGCCGAGCGGGTGGCCGTGTTCGGCGGCGAAGTGCAGCCAGTACTCGGCGGCTTCCTCCTCGCCCTGGTCGCGCAGTTGCAGGCCGAGCGCGTGGGCGGCGGGGGCGGAGCCGGCCACGGCGGCCTGCCGCCACCACTGGGCGGCCTCGGTGCGGTGGCCCTGCTGGTGCAGCAGCACGCCGAGGTTGTTGGCGGCGGCGCGCAGCCCGGCGGCGGCGGCGCTGCGCAGGTACGGTTCGGCGTCCGCCAGGTCGCCGCGACGCAGCAGCAGGGCGCCGAGCTGGCTGGCGGCGTTGGCGTCGCCGGCATCGGCGGAGCCGCGGTGGCGGGCTTCCAGGGCGGCCTGCTCGCGGGCGGCCAGGGCGGTCTCGAAGTCGGCGCCGTCGTCGGGCGCGACGATCTCCCGGGCGGCGTGCGCGACCTGGTCGGCCGTCAGGTGGACCAGGCTCTCCGGGCCGTACCCGGTCACGACGGTTTCGCCGCCCGCGGTGGTGCGCTGTCCGGGCAGCGTGCTGTGCGACTCGGTGCCCAGCGACTCGTCGGTGGTGTGGACGCCGGTGTCGGTGTCCGTGGTGCTGCGAGCCGCCAGTCCTTCTCCCGTCCCGTTCCTGCCGATGAGCTTCATGCCGACTCCCGCTCCCCCCGAGTGTCGCGGCATTCGCCTCGGGCCTTCGGCCAGAGGTATTCCCCCCAGGGGGTGCGGCGGACCCTACGGCCCGTCAGAAGCCGTGGTGCGTCCCCCGTGTGGTCCATCGTCGCATCACCCGCAACCCGCTTACACCTGCTCCGTCCGTTTTGGCGGAGCGGGGCCGTAGCCCGGCGAGATTGCTTCGGCGCTTTGTCGATTTCCCGACACCCGGGCCCCACAAACCCCGGCCATGCATCGTACCGGAGTCGATCAACTCCGCGCGCCCGCAAGGGCGAAGGCCCGGAGGAACGATTCCTCCGGGCCTTCCTTAGAGGGTTCTTGACGGAGCCTCAGCTCACGCTGAAGTCGTCGGCCTGGTAGGCCCCCTGCGCGTACCAACCGTGCACCCAGACGGTCACCGAGGTGACCGAGGCCCCGGTGGTGAACTTGGTGGACAGCTGGCTCCACGCGCTCCCGCTGGTCCAGGTCGAGCTGTCCGCCCCGGAACCGGTGACGCCCAGGTAGGTGTAGTTGCCCTTGACCCAGGCGGAGAGCGTGTACGCGGTGTTCGGCTTGACCGTGATGGTCTGCGAGCACTGCGCGGTGTCACTGGCGCTGGGCGTGCCCTGCAGCGCGTACGCGCCGGTGTGCCCGCCGCTGACCACGTTGCCGCCGCCCGCGGTGCAGGTCCACGGGGAGAGCGAGCCGCTCTCGAAGCCCGCGTTGGCCACCACGCCGCCGCCGGGGCCGGTCGGCGAGCCGGACGGGCTGGTCGAGGTCGACGGGCTGCTCGACGTGGAGGGCGAGGAGGACGGCGAGGTGCTGGTGGACGGCGACGGCGACGTGCTGTGCGACGGCGAGGTGCTGACCGACGGTGAGGTGCTGACCGAGGGCGAGCTGGACGGCGCCGGGCAGGAGGCCGCCGAGCCGCCGGTGGCGGTCATCAGCGGGTTCAGCAGCGCCGCGTTCGGGTCGTCGTAGAGCGAGAAGACGAACGAGCCGCCGAGGCCGTTGCAGTGCAGGTAGTCGGCCTTGGCCTGGATCGACCGGGCGTTCTCGCCGGACCAGAAGTTGGTGCCGTCGTAGAAGTACGCGGCCTTCGCGGCGTCGTCCCAGTAGGTGTCGGCGGCGTTGTCGACGATGCCGCCCAGCTCCTTGTACATCCGCACGCCCGCGACGTTGCCGGAGTTCGGCGCGCCCTGGGCCGGTCCGCTGGCGGTCTGGTACAGCCCGTGGTTGGCGCCGGCCGCGACGCCCGTCCAGCCCCGGTAGTACAGCGGGACACCGAGGTTGAGCTTGTTGGCCGGGAAGCCGCCGGGGATGCCGTACGCAGGGTCGCCGACCGTCCAGGCCCGGATCGCCTCGTCGATCGAGTACTTGGCGGTGCCCGGCGGGATGGCGTTCGACGGGTCGGCCGGGTTCTGGTAGATCGGCGACTGGTGGTTGGTCGGCCCCGTAGGCTCCCAACCGCCGTGCATGTCGTAGGTCATCGGGTCGGCGAAGGTCAGGTACTGGCCGATCTTGTCGGTCTCGATCGACTTGATCTTGTCCTGGCCGGCCGGCACCGCCGCGGTCAGCGCGTAGCTCTTGCCGTCCGCCGCGCCCTGGGTGTTGAGCTCGCTGCGGAACTCGGCGAGCAGCGCGGTGAAGTTCTGCTTGTCGTTCGGCGAGGAGTGGTTGCCGGTGTGGCCGCCGCCGCCCGGGTACTCCCAGTCGATGTCGAAGCCGTCGAAGATGCCCTTGCCGGTGCCGGCGCCACCGTAGCCGCCCTGCGCGGGCAGGTTGCCCTTGATGAACATGTCGACGCAGGAGGAGACCAGCTTCTTGCGCGAGGCGTCGGTGGCCGCCGCGTCCGAGAAGTACTTGGAGTAGGTCCAACCGCCGATCGACAGCAGGACCTTGAGCTTCGGGTACTTCGCCTTCAGCTCCTGGAGCTGGTGGAAGTTGCCGGCGATCGGCTGGTTCCAGGTGTCGGTGGAGTTGTCGACGCTCTGCCCGTTGGCGAAGGTCTTCGCGTAGTCGGCGTAGTAGTCGCCCGCGCCGTCGCCCGCGTTCGGGTTGTTCTCGTCCTGCGAGGCCGCCGAGTTGGCCTCGAAACAGGTCAGGTTGGTCGGGTCGATGTTGGCGAAGTCGTAGAGCAGGTAGTCGAGCTTCGACGCCATCCCGGACGTGTCGACGTTCTTCACGAAGTACGCGTTCTGGTAGATCGACCACTGGTCGAAGTAGGCGACCTTGAGGCCGCCGCTGGTGGCGGGCGCGCCGGTGGTGTTGGCCGGGCCGGCGCTGGCGCTCGGGGCCCCGAGCAACGACATCGCCGCGGAGAGCAGGGTGGCGGCCGCGGCCGATACGGCCCAGGCCCTTCTGCTGTTTCGGTGCATGCTGGTGTGCCTCTCCTGTCACGTGGGGATGCAGGAACACCGTCCGTCACCCGGTCGGGGAGAGCTCCAGACGGAACCGAGGAAACGATCAATTCCCTGTGCTGGCATGCGAGTTGCAACCCGATGGACGGACGGTGGGGGCCACCCGTCGTGGGCATGACCCAGATTGGACTGGACCATATGGGGTGTCAATCGACCCGTACCCCAAGGAATGGCAAAGGCCCGGAGACCTGAGTCTCCGGGCCTTTCGCTACTGAGTAGCGGGGACAGGATTTGAACCTGCGACCTCTGGGTTATGAGCCCAGCGAGCTACCGAGCTGCTCCACCCCGCGTCGGTGAGACAACAGTAGCACGGTCGCGGGGCGGCCCGACAATCGGTTGCCGCAGCTCAGCCCCCGGATGCCTTCTTCTGGGCGGCCGCCGCGTCGTTCAGCGCCTTCTGCAGCGCCTGCTGGGACTGGCCGTACGCCGCCCAGTCGCCGTTCTTCAACGCGTTCTGCCCGTCGGTGAAGGCCTTCTGAGCGTCCGCCAGCGCCTTCTGCAGGTCCGGGTTGGCCGGGGTGGTCGGCGTGGTGGGCGTCGTCGGCGTGGTGGGCGTGGTGGTGCCCGGGTTGCTCGGCTCGACCGGGGTGGTGGCCCCGGTGGAGGCACCGCCGAGCACCTTGGCCAGCGCGGCGTCCAGGGTGTCCTCCAGCGCCACGTTGTGGTCGCCGTACACCGCCAGCACCTTCTTCAGCACCGGCACCTTGGCACCGCGGGCCACCAGGTAGACCGGTTCGACGTTGAGGAAGCCGCCGCCGACCGGCAGGGTCAGCAGGTTGCCGTACTCCACCTGGGAGTCGGTGCCGTTGCGCAGCAGGGTGAGCTGCGAGGCCACCGACTGGTCGGAGTTGAACTTGGCCTGGGTGAGCGCCGGTCCGAGCGCGCCCGAGCCGGCCGGCACCTTGAGCAGCCGGATCTTCCCGTAGTCCGCCCCGGGGTCGGCGTCCACCGCCATGAAGGCGGCCAGGTTGGCGCGGCCGGAGGGCACGAAGGAGGTGGTCAGCGAGAAGCTGGCGTCCTGGGCGTCGGGCATCCGCAGCGTCAGGTAGTACGGCGGCTGCACCTCACCGGAGTTGACCGTCGGGTCGGTGGGCACCTGCCAGATGTCGGTGCCGTTGAAGAACGCCGTGGCGTCCGTCATGTGGTACATCCCGAGCAGGTCGCGCTGCACCTTGAACAGGTCCTGTGGGTAGCGCAGGTGCGGCAGCAGCCCGGACGGGATGTCCGCCTTCGCCTTCACCGTGCCGGGGAACGCCTTCATCCAGGTCTTCAGCACCGGGTCCGACTCGTCCCACTGGTAGAGCGTCACCTCGCCGGTGTACGCGTCCACCGTGGCCTTGACCGAGTTGCGGATGTAGTTGACCTGGTTGACGGCGCTCAGGATGCGGCCGCGCTGGTCGGTCAGCGAGTCCTTGGTGGCGTCGCCGAGCACCGTCTTCGAGGAGAACGGGAACCCGTCCGAGGTGGTGTAGCCGTCCAGCACCCACACCACGCGGCCGCCCTCGACCACCGGGTACGGGTCGGCGTCGATCGACAGCCACGGCGCGACCTTCTCCACCCGCTCCTTGGGGGTGCGGTCGTAGAGGATCCGCGCGCCGTCCTTGATCGCCCCGGAGTAGAGGATCTGCGGCTCGCCGAACTTCACCGCGTACGCGGCCCGGGTCAGCGGGTTGCCCAGTGCGACGCCGCTGCCGCCGGTGTACTGGGTGGTCTGGTCCGCACTGGAGTCCGAGGTGTAGTCGATCTCCTTCATGTCGGTACCGCCGACGATGGAGTACCCGGAGGTCTTCTCGCCGTAGTAAACCCGCTGCTGGTAGTCGCCGAACGCGCCGGTGGTCGGCAGCGACTGCTCGGTGTAGACCGGGTTGCCGTTGGCGTCCACCTGGTTGCCCTTGGCGGCCACCACGCCGTAGCCGTGGGTGTACTTGAAGTGGTCGTTGATGAAGTTGCGCTGCTGCACCCCGCTGAGGTCGAGCTCGCGCACCCCGAGCACGGTGTCCTGCTTGCCGTACCGGTCCACGTCCAGGGTCTTCGGGAACGCGTAGTACTGGCGCAGCGCCTGGTTCTGCTGGAAGGTCGGCGAGACCACGTTCGGGTCCAGCAGCCGGATGTCGGCGATGGTCTGCGCGTCCTGCTTCAGCGCGTCCGCGTTGGTGGAGTCGGTCGGCGTGTACTGCTGCGCGTCGCTGTCCGCGATGCCGTACGCCTGCCGCGTCGCGTCGATGTTCTGCTGGATGTACGGCGTCTCCTTGGCCTGCTCGTTCGGCTTGACCTGGAACTGCTGCACGATCGCCGGGTACACCCCGCCGATCAGCACCGCCGACAGCGCCATCAGCCCGAAGCCGATCAGCGCGGGCGCCCAGGTCCGCCGGATCGGGGTCAGGAAGAACAGCAGCGCGCAGATGATCGCCACGAAGAACAGGATGGTCTTGGCCGGCAGGAACGCGTTGGCGTCCACGTAGCGCAGCCCGGTCCAGCCGTCGACCTGCTTGTACGACTCGCTCTTCACCGCCAGCGCGTACCGGTCCAGCCAGTACGCCACCGCCTTCAGCAGCACGAACACGCCGAGCAGCACCGCCAGGTGCCCCTGCGCCCCGGAGCTGGCCCGCCGCCCGGGCCCCTGCAGCCGCAGCCCGCCGTACAGGTAGTGCACCAGCACCGAGGCCAGCAGCGAGACGATCACCGCGCTGAACGCGAAGCCCAGCAGGAACTCGTACCAGGGCAGCTTGAACGCGTAGTAGGAGACGTCCAGGTGGAACTGACTGTCCTTCACCCCGAAGGACGTCCCGTTGACCCAGAGCATCCAGGTCCGCCACTGCCCGGCGGCGGCCGCGCCGGCCACCAGGCCGATCAGCAGCGACACCCCGATCAGCAGCCACCGGCGGAACGGGGCGACGCCCATCCGGTAGCGGTCCAGGCTCTGCTGCTCCACCGACATCGCGGCCAGCGGCGGCCGCAGCCGGTACGCCAGCCACAGGTTGAAGCCGACCACCAGCGCCATCAGCAGCCCGAAGACCGCGAACAGCCCGGCCTTGGTCCACAGCTGGCCGCTGAAGACCGAGCCGTACCGGACCGACCGGAACCACAGCCAGTCCGTCCACACCCCGGAGAACAACGCGAACGCCAGGAACAGCGCCGCCACCACGCCGACGGTCAGCAGCAGCACCTTGGCCCGGCGCGACGGCGGCCCGACTCTCGCACGGAAGGCCGGGCCCGGTCGGTCCGGCATCTGGAAGGTCAAGGCGCCACCTCTAGCTGTGTCGTCAGGGTCGATGTCTCCCATGCAACTTAATCGGTCTTTACCGGAGTTCCCGAGCAATGCGTCGGAGTTGGAGAGCGGCCCCCGCGGCGTGTGAGGATGGGTGCATGTCCGACGCCCCAGACCTCCCCGCCGCCTCCGGCCTGCCCGCCGCCACCCCGCTCACCCGGGCCGCCCTGGAGATCGACGAGCACGCCGCCACCCTCGGCTGGGACCTCCCCGCCCGGCTGTTCGCGCTGGTCGACAACGCCCAGATGCGCAAGGCCAACCCCCGGCTCGCCAAGCAGCTCGGCCTGGACGAGAACCCGACCGGCCTGACCCCGGTCGAGCAGGAGGAGCTGCCCCCGGGCATGGAGCTCGACCGCTTCCTGGGCACCATCGCCTGGCCGGACGGCGTGGTCGGCTGCGCCCTGGTGATCGAGCGGCTGATGCTCCCGCCCGGCGCCGAGGCCTCCCGCCCGAAGAACGCCGGCGAGCAGGAGATCAACGACTGGGTGGCCAACCACCCGCAGCGCCAGGAGGTCCGGATCACCGCCGCCGTGCTGCGCGACGGCTCCAAGGAGACCGCCCTGCGCCTGCGCGAGAAGGACGTCGCCCGCGAGGTCCTCACCGGTCCCGATCTGGTCCCGAACCTCACCGACGCGCTGCTGGCGACCTTCTCCTGACCCTCCCGCGGTCCGGCCGCCGGGCTGCTACTTCGAGCAGCTCGGCAGCGCGGCCCTGTCGCCCGCCCGGATGGCGTCGAGCGCCTTCACCGCGCCGTCCAGGGTGTCGACCTTGACCAGGGTCAGCCCGGACGGGGTGCCCTTGGTCGCCTCGGAGCAGTTGTCGGACGGGGTGAAGAAGTACTCGGCGCCCTTGTCCCGGGCGGCGATCAGCTTCATCTGGATGCCGCCGATCGGACCGACCGTGCCGTCGTCGTCGATGGTCCCGGTGCCCGCCACGAACTTGCCGCCGGTCAGGTCGGTCGGGGTCAGCTTGTCCACGATGCCGAGCGCGAACATCAGGCCCGCGCTGGGGCCGCCGACGTCCTGCAGCCCGATGTCGATCTTGAACGGGTAGACGTGGTCGACACCGGGCGTGATGCCGACGATCGCCCGGTCCTCGTTCGGCGCCTTGCCGGTGACGATCGGGACCTGCACCTGGTCCGCCGGGTTCGGCGTCGGGCCGGCCTTGGCGTGCGGCACCACGGTGAAGACCGCGGTCTCGCCCGGCTTGTGCTTCACCACCTGCTCGGCCACGCCGGCCCGGGTGGTGATCGGGGTGCCGTCGACCGCCACGATCTGGTCGCCCGCGTGCAGCTTGCCCTCGGCGGGACCGCCGGAGACCACCGAGGAGACGATGATCTCGGTGCCGACCGGGATCTTCAGCTCGTTCAGCGCGGCGGTCTTGGCGCTGTCCTCGGAGGAGGCGAACTCCTCCGCGTTCTGCTGCTGGGCCTCCTGGTCGGTCTGGCCCTTCGGGTAGACGTTGTCGTGCGGCACCACCAGCACGTCGTCGCGCATCCACCCGACCACCGCCGCCACCAGGCTGGGCTCGTACTTGGCCCCGGTGACCTGCACCGTGGTCATGTTGAGGTGCCCGGAGGTCGGGTACGTCTCGTGCCCGGTGATGGTGATCACCGGGTCGCCGGTCTTGTCCTGCACGCCGAGCGTGTTGTAGGTCGGCCCCGGGCTCATCTCGGTGTACGGCACCTTCATCAGGACCGAGACGCAGAGCAGGCCTATCAGCAGCAGGGTGGCGGCGAGCATGGTCGCCGAACGGCGTGGCATGCCACGACAGTACGTGAAGGCGGGGCCGGGGTGTACTGCCGGTCCCGGCCCCGAGCGGCTGATCGGCGGCCGGGAATCACTCCCCGTCGGCGCGGCCGCCGCCGGTACTCCGCTCCATCGCGGCCCGGAACCGCTCGTGCTCGGCGAGTGAACTCGGATCGGTGGTGGCCCGCGGCGGCCGGGCCGCCCACCCGGCCCAGACCATGGCCAGCAGTCCGGCCACCACAGGAATGATCAACCAGGCGAGCGCAGCCATCTTCGAACTCCCCACACAGGCTCGTCGTGTCTATGAGCAGATTAACCGCCTGTATGGGCAACGGCGCGAACGGTGTCCGGGTTACGGGTCCAGCGTGGCGCTCACCGTCACGAGGTACCACCGAACGGGTGTCGGGGCAGCCCGGCGCGGCGGGCGGGAGCGACGGCGGGCGGAGGTCAGCAGGAGCCCGCGCCGACCCACTCCTCCTCGCCGTCGGTGAAGATCTGGTGCTTCCAGATCGGCACCTCGTGCTTGAGGTCGTCGATCAGCCGGCGGGCGGCCGCGAAGGCCTCGCCGCGGTGCGGGCAGGAGACCGCGACGATCACCGCGGCGTCCCCGATCTCCAGCCGGCCGGTGCGGTGCACCGCGGCCAGCGCGCGGACCGGGAAGTCGGCGCAGATCTTCTCGGCGATCCGGCGCAGCTCCCGCTCGGCGGTCGGGTGGGCGCTGTACTCCAGCGCGGCCACCGACTTGCCGCCGTCGTGGTCGCGCACGGTGCCGACGAACAGGGTGGTGCCGCCCGCCGCGTCGTCGCCGACCGCGGCGTGCACCTCGTCCAGCGAGAGCGGGGTCTCGCGGATGGCGAGCAGGCGGATCGGGTCGTGGTTCTCGGACATGGCACCATCATTCCGCATCGGGTCCCGGACCGGGCAACAGCTTTCGCATCACGATGCGGTAATTCCGCGATACGAAAATCAGAAGGTCGGTTCGGCCGGTCAGATCCGGCGGTGCTTGCGGGCCCGCCGCACCAGCGCCGCGGTACCGATCAGCGCCACCGTGGCCCCGGCCGCGCCCAGGCTGGTGGCGGCCTCCTTGCCGCCGAGCCGCCGCCCGGCCACCGCGTGCTTGCCGGACACCTGGGCGAGCAGCTCGGCCAGCACGTCCTCGTTGGTGTACGCGGGACGCCAGCCCGCCTCGTGCAGCCGACTGCCGGAGACCACCCACGGGTACATGGTGTACGCCAGGTCGCCGGCCGGGGCCGGGGTCAGGCCGAGCCGGTGCAGCCGGGCCGCGGTGCCCAGGGCGAGCGCCGCGGGCAGCTCCATCCGCCGGATCCCGGACAGCTCCTCGACGTCCTCCTGCTCCAGCCAGCCGTCGCAGCCGACCGTCACCTCGCCCTCGACCAGGCCGAGCGCCGCGTACTCCAGCGCCGAGGCCAGGTCGTCCAGGTGACAGAACTGCCAGCACGGGCGGGAGCCGGCCACCACCAGCAGCCGGGGCGCCTCGAAGTGCCGGGTGAGCACGGTGTCGATGCCGGGGCCGACCACCACGGCCGGGCGCAGCACGGTGATCTGCAGCCCCGGGTGGGTGCGCGGGGCGCGCCGGGCCAGCCGCTCGATCTCCAGCAGGTCGCCGACCAGCGAGGCCTCCTCGGTGGCCCGCAGCTCGGAGTCCTCGGCCAGCGGGACCTCGTTGTCGGCCAGCGCGCCGTAGACCATCGCGGAGGTGCACAGCACCACGCGGTGCACCCCGGCGGCAGCGGCGGCGGTCACCACGGTCTGCGCGCCCCGCACGTTGTACGCGCTGCGGGCCCGCGGGTCGGACTCCATGCCGAGGTCCATCGCCAGGTGCACCACCACGTCCACCCCGGCGAGCCGTTCGGCCACCGCCGGATCGCGGACGTCCAGCACCCGCCAGTGCACTCCGGGCACCTCGCCGCGGCGGTCGTCCACCGCCAGCACCTTGCGCACGTGCGGGGAGGCGACCAGCCGGGCGGCGACCCGCTCGCCCAGCACGCCCGCCGCGCCCGTGACGGCCACGATCAGCGGTTTGCCGCCGTAGGCTGGAGACGGCGACCCGGCGTCGGCCGGCGCGTCCTCGCCCTCGGTCAGCCCAGAGCGAACGTCCGAAGGCGGGGAACTCACCGGCCATCCTCCACGGTTAGCTTATGTGCGTACGTACGAGTGTCACGCACGGTCCATCCTGCCCGAGGCTCAGCCCAAGCGGTGCACCCGGCGCGGTCGGCCGCGAGACCATTGCATCCGCCCGGTGCCCCGGGCGCCAGACTTTCCCGCCACACCTCCGCGTGACGGCCGATCAGATCGAGGAACCCGTGAGCGACCTCCCCTTCGGATTCGGTGTTCCCCCCGAGGAGCCCGAGGACGGCAACGACAAGGGCAAGAAGGACGGCGAGCAGGGCGACTCGACCCCGCAGCAGCCGTTCGGCTTCGGCACCGGCAACCCGTTCGGGGCGCTGTTCGGCATGGGCGGCCCCGGCGGTCAGGGCGGGGACAACCCGTTCGCCGCGATGATGGGCGGCTTCAACCCGAACGACCTCGGCGCGGCCTTCCAGCAGCTCGGCCAGATGCTGTCCTTCGAGGGCGGCCCGGTCAACTGGGAGCTGGCCAAGAACATCGCCCGGCAGACCGTGGTCGCCGAGCAGCCCGAGGGCAGGACCAAGGACCGCTCGGTCGGCGAGGCCGAGCGCACCGCCGTCACCGAGGCCGTCCGGCTGGCCGACCTGTGGCTGGACTCGGCGACCGAGTTCCCGTCCACCTCCTCCGCGGCGGTGGCGTGGAGCCGCGCCGAGTGGATCGAGGCCACCCTGCCGGTCTGGAAGGACCTGGTGGACCCGGTCGCCGAGCGGGTCGGCAACGCCATGGGCGGCGTGCTGCCGCCCGAGATGCAGGCGATGGCCGGTCCGCTGATGGGCATGATGCGGTCGATGGGCGGCGCGATGTTCGGCACCCAGATCGGGCAGGCGCTCGGCGCGCTCGCCGCCGAGGTGCTCGGCTCCACCGACGTCGGCCTGCCGCTCGCGCCCGCCGGGAAGGCCGCGCTGCTGCCGCAGAACATCGCCGAGTTCGGCGAGGGCCTGAGCGTGCCCGCCGAGGAGGTCCGGCTCTACCTGGCCCTGCGCGAGGCCGCGCACCAGCGCCTCTTCGCCCACGTGCCGTGGCTGCGGGCCCACCTGTTCGGCGCGGTCGAGGCGTACGCCCGCGGCATCAAGGTCGACACCTCGCGGATGGAGGAGTTGGTCGGCCAGCTCGACCCGGCCAACCCCGAGGCGCTGCAGGAGGCGCTGGCCGGCGGGCTGCTGCAGCCCGAGGACACCCCCGAGCAGAAGGCCGCGCTGGCCCGGCTGGAGACCGCGCTCGCGCTGGTCGAGGGCTGGGTCGACGCGGTGGTGCACGCCGCCGCCGAACCCCACCTGCCGCAGGCCGGCGCGCTGCGCGAGACGCTGCGCCGCCGCCGCGCCACCGGCGGCCCGGCCGAGCAGACCTTCGCCACCCTGGTCGGCCTGGAACTGCGCCCGCGCCGCCTGCGCGACGCCTCCCGCCTGTGGGCCTCGCTCGCCGACGCCCGCGGCCTGGAGGGCCGCGACGCGCTGTGGAGCCACCCCGACATGCTGCCCACCGCCGCCGACCTGGACGACCCGGACGGCTTCGTGCACCGCGACACCGCGGCGGACGCCGAGGACGGCGGCTTCGACTTCGAGGCGCTGGACAAGCTGCTCGGCGAGGCCGCGGGCGGCGGGACGCCGCAGCTGACCAAGGGTCCGGAGGGCACCGCGGCCGAGGACGCCGGCGCGGCGAAGGACGACGCGGGCTCCGTCGAGGACGATGCCGCGAAGGGCGATTCCGCGAAGGGCGAGGACGGCGAGGAGGGCACCGCCAAGTGACCTCGCTGCACGACGACGCCGTCCGGGCGCTGCGCGAGTGGGCGCCCGGCGAGGCCGGCCAGGACACGCTGCGCCGGGACTACCTGGAGCACCTGACCGCCCACCCGGACGGGATGTGGCGGGCCTGCGTGCCCGCGCACATCACCGCCAGCGCGCTGGTGATCGACCCGTCCGCGGAGCGGGTGCTGCTCACCCTGCACCCCAAGGTCGGGCGGTGGCTGCAGATGGGCGGCCACTGCGAGCCCGGCGACGCCACCCTGGCGGCGGCCGCGCTGCGCGAGGCGGTCGAGGAATCCGGGATCGCCGGCCTCGAGCTGCTGACGGAGGACGGGCCGGCCACACCGGTGAAGCTGGACCGGCACCACGTCCGGTGCGCGGGCAAGGACCGGCCGGAGAACATCCACCTGGACGTCCAGTACGTCGCGCTGGCACCGGCCGGGGCGCGGGAGCTGATCAGCGAGGAGTCGCTGGACCTGCGCTGGTTCGGCTACCGGGAGCTGCCTGCGGACACCGACCGCTCGGTGCGGGACCTGGTGGCGCGGGCGCGGGCGCTGGTCTGACCCGCCGCCCGGCCCGACCGGCCGCCCCGGCGATCGCCTGACGGTGCGTCAGCTGGTGCGGGCGCCCGGGATGTGCGGCAGGCGGGCCGCGGCGGCGACGCCCTCCAGGTAGCCGCGGGCCCGCTCGGTGCGCGGGTAGGTGTCGAGCAGGGCCCAGAACCGGGGGCCGTGGTCGGGCACCAGCAGGTGCGCCAGTTCGTGCAGCAGCACGTAGTCCACCACGTACTCGGGCATGCCCTGGAGGCGGTGGGAGAGCCGGATGGTGCGCTCGCTGGGGGTGCAGGAGCCCCAGCGGGAGTTCTGGTTGGTCACCCAGCGGACCTGGTCGGGGACGGCCCGGCCGCCGAGGTAGAGGCGGGAGAGTTCGGCGGCCCGGGTCTGCAGGGCCTCGTCGCCGAGCACCTTGCGGCTCTCCTGCGCGGCCAGCTTCTCCAGCATCTGGGCCACCCAGCGCTGCTCCTCGGCGTGCGACATCCGGGCCGGGATCAGCACCACCGTGCGGTCGCCCTCGCGGTACGCGGAGACGGTGCGGCTGCGGCGGGCGCTGCGGCGGACCTCGACCTGGCCGCGGTCGGACGGAGCGGGGGCGGAGGGTGCGGTCTCGGTGCTGGCATGCGCACCGGGCGCCGCGGTCGTGGACCCGGAGGCTGCTTGGGCACGCCGACGCGACGCCGACCGATGGGAGTCCCGTTCGGCTGCCATGGCACACGACGTTACCCCGTACCCGGGACATTAGTCCGGTACCGGGTCGGCGTTGTCTGCGGGACCACCCGGGTGCGTTATCCACAGGCTGTGCACAGTGATGGTCATATCGCCATATCAGGCCTGTGGATAACGGATTTCCGCGTCACGCTGACGGCGGGCAAGCTGCGGTCACCAGTGATCCCGAGGGGTTGGAGGAACCGCATGCGTCCCATGCTCAAGCCCGCGTTGTCCCGGCTCTGGCGGGAGCGGCAGACCCTGCAGTTCGGCACCGTCCGGCAGCACGCCCGGCTGATCGAAGGAGTGGACCGCAAGCTCGCCTCGTTCCTGGAGCTGATCGACGGTACCCGGGACGGCCCCGCCCTGGTCGAGGCCGGGCACCGGCTCGGCCTGGAGCGGGAGTACTGCCAGGCGATGCTCGACTCGCTCGCCCAGAGCGAGCTACTGGACGACCCGGCGTCCACCAAGGCCGTGCTCGACCTGTACCCGGCCGCCCGGCGGGAGCTGCTCGGTCCGGACCTCGCCTCGCTCTCCCTGGTCCACCCCGCGCCCGGCGAGGCCGCCGCCGTGCTGCAAGGCCGCGCCCAGGCCCGGGTCGAGGTACGCGGCGCCGGGCGGATCGGCGCGGCCGTCGGCACCGCGCTGGCCGCCGGCGGCATCGGCGAGGTCGCGGTGCTCGACCGCGGCCGGGTCGCCGCCCGGGACTGCGCGCCCGGCGGCTTCCCGCCCGGGGACGTCGGGCGGCTGCGCTCCACCGCCGCACGCGAGCTGGTGCACCGGGCAACCGGCGCCGCCGCCGGGGAGCGGTACCGGCGCGCCCCGGCCACTCCCCCGCCACCCACCCTGGTGGTGCTCGCCCCGCGGGACGGCTCGGCCGCCTACACCGGCGCGGCGGTCGACGCACAGGAGCTGATGCGGGCCGGCATCCCGCACCTGTACACCGGCGTGCTCGAACACCTGGGCGTGGTCGGCCCGTTGGTGGTCCCCGGCGCCTCGGCCTGCGGCAGCTGCGCCACCCTGGCCCGGCGGGACGAGGACGAGGCCTGGCCCCGGCTGCTCGCCCAGCTGATCGACGAGGGCCCCGGCCGGGCCCGCGTCCCCGCCTGCGACGGCGCGGTCGCCGCCGCGGTGGCGGGGCTCGCCGCGCTGCACGTCCAGCTCTATCTGGACGGGGTGCTCCCGCCCAGCGTGGACGGCTGGTGCGAACTCTCCGCCGCCGACGGGATGGTGCGCCGCCTGCGGCTGCGCAGCCACCCGGACTGCGGGTGCCTGTGGCAGTCCGCCACGCCGGGCCAAGCGGGCACAATGGCCTAGGGCCTGTCGTCGGGGCCGCGACGGGGGCTCGACGACAGCCCCCAGGACAGACCACCGCCGGCGGGGTGCCGGGCGGTCCGGCTGATCAGGAGGCCCGGTGAGCGATCTTCCGCGCAAGGCAGTGACCGGCACGGCGCACCGGGCCACCGGCTCGTCGGGCACGGCCGGTTCGGGGGTGGCGGATGTCTGACATGCCGCGCAAGGCGGTCTCCCGGACGGCGAGGCTGGCGGCGCTCCCGCTGAGCTTCGCCGGCCGGGCCACCCTGGGCCTGGGCAAGCGGCTCGGCGGGCGTCCGGCGGAGGAGGTCGCGGCCGAGCTGCAGGCCCAGACGGCCGAGCAACTCTTCGCCACCCTGGGCAAGTTGAAGGGGGGCGCGATGAAGTTCGGGCAGGCCATGTCGGTCTTCGAGTCGGCCCTCCCGGAGGACGTCGCGGGCCCCTACCGGGCCGCCCTGACCAAGCTCCAGGACTCCGCCCCGGCGATGCCGACCCGCACCGTCCACTCGGTGCTGGCGGCCAACCTCGGCGCAGACTGGGCCGCCGGCTTCCGCTCCTTCTCCGACGAGCCGTCAGCCGCCGCCTCGATCGGCCAGGTGCACCGGGCGGTCTGGGCGGACGGCCGCACCGTCGCGGTGAAGATCCAGTACCCGGGCGCGGGCGACGCGCTGCTCAGCGACCTCGGCCAACTCGCCCGGCTGGCACGGATGCTGGGCCCGCTGATCCCCGGCATGGACATCAAGCCGCTGATCGCCGAACTGCGCGAGCGGGTCACCGAGGAGCTGGACTACCAGCTGGAGGCGGAGTCCCAGCAGATCCACGCCGAGGAGTTCGCCGGGGACGCCGACATCGTGGTGCCCCGGGTGGTCGCCCAGGCCGGGCAGGTGCTGGTCACCGAGTGGCTGGACGGCAAGCCGCTCTCCCAGGTGATCTCGGAGGGCACCCGCGCCGAACGCGACCGGGCCGGGCAGCTGCTGGCCCGCTTCCTGTTCGCCGGGCCCTCCCGCACCGGCCTGCTGCACGCCGACCCGCACCCGGGGAACTTCCGCCTCGTCAAGACCGGCCGCACCGCCGCCTCCTGGCAGCTCGGCGTGCTCGACTTCGGCACCGTCGACCGCCTCCCCGGCGGCCTGCCCAGCCCGATCGGCACCTCGCTGCGGCTGGCCCTGGCGGGAGACGCCGGAGCCGTCTACGACCTGCTGAAGCAGGAGGGCTTCGTCAAGCCCACCATCTCGCTGGACCCGGACGCGGTGCTCGACTACCTGGTGCCGATCATCGAGCCCACCCGCGCCGAGGAGTTCACCTTCAGCCGCGAGTGGATGCGCACCCAGGCCGCCCGGATCGCCGACCCGCGCTCCCCCGCCTACAACCTCGGCAAGCAGCTCAACCTCCCGCCCTCCTACCTGCTGATCCACCGCGTCACGCTCTCCACCATCGGCGTCCTGTGCCAACTCGGCGCCACCGTCCGCCTGAACGAGGAACTGACCCACTGGCTCCCGGGCTTCACCGAGGACTAGCCGAGACACGGACGAGGCCCAGACGAGGCTCGAACGACAGCGCGCGAACGCGCCGATGGCCGGCTCCCGGGGGTGGGAGCCGGCCATCGGCGTTCAGGGGTGGTGCGTCCCGGCGCCGCGCCGGGGTGGGGCTACCGTCACATCAGGGCGACGGCGAGGGCCTTGCGGGCGCGCAGGGAGGCACGTTCGGCCTTGCGCCGCAGGCGGTCGGCGCGCATCACCCGCAGGCCGAGGCGTTGCTCCTCGGCCTCTTGGAGGCGTTGCTGCATATGCGCGCGAGCCAGGGATTCCTGGAGGAGATTCATTTCGAGGGTCCTGTTCTGGATCTGAAGTTCGGTGGTCTGCTCGGAGCGGACGGTCGGATCGATGCCGGCGGGGTTCATGTGGTGGTCCTGCTCGTGGTGCGTCGAAGGGAAGGAACGGGAGAGTGCCTCGGCGTCGGCCTTGGCGGCGGCTATGCGCACCGAGTCGCGCAGTGCGGTGTCCAGCGGGGGCTGCTCTCCCCTGTGGACGGCACCGGCGGTGGAGCGCTCGGGCATGGCTGCGGGGTTCACGCCATGACCTCGGTCTTGCGCGGGCGGCCACGCGGACGCTTCCGGGCGACGACGACGCCCTGGACGAAGAGCTCGCCACCCCAGACACCCCAGGGCTCGCGGCGCTCGAGCGCGCCGGTCAGGCAGGCGTCCTTGACGGGGCAGGTGCCGCAGAGGGACTTGGCGTACTCGACGTCGGCCGGCGTCTCCGCGAAGAAGACCTCCGGGTCGAAGGCCCGGCACGGGATGGGCATGCCGAGGGAGTCAGCCTCGTCGATAGCGGTGAGCTGCATGAGCGATACCTCCGGGGGGTCGGCCTGGTCGGCCTTGATGGTCTTGTCGGTCGGTACGAACGGGAGGGGCGGCGGTGTGATGACCGTGGACACTGGGTCGTCTTCCTCGTCTTCGTGGTGGATCCGGCTTCCCGCGGTAGCGGGTCTGGCCGGAGGCCCCGGGGGGCCTGGGTGGGTCTCTTGCGTACCGGACAAAACAGAAGGGCCGCGGAACCCGGTAGTGGGTTTCCGCGGCCCTGGAGGGCACCGCCCTGACGCTCCGTCAGGGTTGTTCGCTCCAGGGTTCAGGCCCGCGGAAGGCCCGCATCCGGACGGCTTCGGCGCCGGAAACGGCGGCCTCGGCCAGGGAGATCTGCTGATCCTGCTGCTTGACTCCGGCGCCGACGACCGCCGCATAGCGCCCATGGGCCGCTTCTGCCGCTACTGCCTTCGACGCCTTGGTCGGTCGCTCGTCGCGCAGCGAAATGCCGCCGCCGAACGTCGCCCAGTCACGGGACGGACCCGCCTCGACACGGGTGCCCTCAGCATTGCCCAGGCCACTGACAAGGCAGTGGCTGGTCGCCAGGGCGCCGGCGTTGCCGCCGAACGCGTCGAGACCCAGACCCGTCACGAGAGAACGCGCGGGCATGGCAAGGACGGTCTGACCGGTCACTTTGGTGCTCAGGATGATCTCCACTGTCCTCGCCTCCTCTCGGCGTCTCGCGGTTCCCGGTCGCCCGGGTTCCGGTATCTGGTTGATGGTCAGCGCACGCAGAAACAAGCCCTCTGCGAGCTTTGCGGTCTCGTCCCCTTGACCGCTCCGGCAGGCTATTGCGCCGTACATGCGGCGCGCAAACTATTTTTCCGGCGAGTTCTCGGGCGGGTTCCCGCCCGGCTCCCCGTCGGACTCCTCAACGGAATCAGCGACGGTCTCCGGACTCTCCCCCGCACACAACAAGAGCACGTCGGCGCCGTACTTGTCCAGCTTCAGGGCGCCCACTCCGGAGATCCGGGACAGCTCGGCGAGGCTGCCCGGGACGTCCTCGGCGATGGCGGTCAGGGTGGCGTCGGTGAACACCACGTAGGCCGGGGCGCCCTGTTCCTTGGCCCGGCGGGCCCGCCACTCGCGCAGCCGCTCGTACAGCGCCTCGTCCATGGTCGACGGGCAGCCCTCGCAGCGGCGGAGCTTGCGCTCGACGGCGTCGGTCAGCGTGCGCTCGCAGACCCGGCACTTGACCGGGCCGCGGACCCGGCGGGCGGCGGAGCGGTCGGCGCCCGGCTCGATGCCGCCGCGGCCGCCGCGGGTGCGCGGGCCGGCGGCGGAGGAGCCGGGGCGCAGGCCGTCCAGGAAGCGGGTGGGCTTGCGGGAGGCCCGGCCGCCCGGGGAGCGGGAGAGCGCCCAGGAGAGGGTGAGGAAGCGGCGGGCCCGGGTGACCCCGACGTAGAGGAGGCGGCGCTCCTCCTCGACCTGCTCGTCGGTCTTGGCGTAGATGATCGGCATGGTGCCCTCGGTCAGGCCGACCAGGAAGACCGCGTCCCACTCCAGGCCCTTGGCGGCGTGCAGCGAGGCGAGCGTGACGCCCTCGACCGCGGGGGCGTGCTGCGCGGCGGCGCGGGCGTCGAGCTCGGCGACGTAGGCCGCGAGGTCGGCGCGCTCGCCGGCGGCGAGGCGGGCGGACTCGAACTCCTCGGCGAGCCGGACCAGCGCGTTCAGCGACTCCCAGCGCTCGCGGACCGCGCCGGAGCCGGCCGGCGGGGTGGCCGCGAAGCCGCGGGTGGCCAGCACCGCGCGGACCTGGGCGGCGAGGTCGGGCGCGCCGGAGGTGAGCGGGTCGTCCGCGGCGCGGGCGGCGCCCTTCAGCAGGACGCCGGCCTCGCGGACCTCGGGGCGCTCGAAGAACCGCTCGGCGCCCTTCAGCTGGTAGGAGATGCCGAGGTCGGACAGCGCCTGCTCGTACACCTCGGACTGGCTGTTGGTGCGGAACAGCACCGCGATCTCGCTGGCCCGCACGCCGGTGCCGAGCAGGTCGCGGATCAGCCGGCCGGTGGCCTCGGCCTCGGTGGGCTCGTCGGCGTACTCCCGGTAGACCGGCTCGGGGCCGGCCTCGCGCTGGGAGATCAGCTCCAGGCGGTGCTGGGCGGCCTGGCCGCGGGCCTGGGCGAGCAGGCCGTTGGCCAGGTGGACCACCTGCGGGGTGGAGCGGTAGTCGCGCACCAGCTTGACCACGGTGGCCTCGGGGTGGCGCTGACGGAAGTTCAGCAGGTAGTCCGGGGTGGCGCCGGTGAAGGAGTAGATGGTCTGGCTGGCGTCGCCGACCACGCAGAGGCTGGCGCCGCCGCCCGTCCACTGGTCCAGCAGGCGCTGCTGGAGCGGGGAGACGTCCTGGTACTCGTCGACCGTGAAGTGCCGGTACTGGGCGCGCACCCGGTCGGCGATCTCCGGGCGGTCCTCCAGGATGGCGGCGGTGAGCAGCAGCACGTCCTCGAAGTCGATCAGGCCGCGGTCGCGCTTGGTCTGCTCGTAGGCGGCGTAGACGCGGGCGATCTCGGCCGGGTCGCGCGGGGCCTCGCGGCCGGACTTGGCGATCGCGGACGGGTAGTCGTCGGGCACCAGCTGGGTGACCTTGGCCCACTCGACCTCGGCGGTCAGGTCGCGCAGTTCGGTGCGCTGGACCCGCAGGCCGCTGCGGCCGGCCGCCTCCGCGACCAGCTGGACCTTGCGCTCCAGCAGCCGGGGCAGCTCGCCGCCGACCGCGCGCGGCCAGAAGTACTGGAGCTGGCGCAGCGCGGCGGAGTGGAAGGTGCGGGCCTGCACGCCCTCCGCGCCGAGCTGGCGGAGCCGGCCGCGCATCTCGCCGGCCGCGCGGGCGGTGAAGGTGACGGCGAGCACCTGCTGCGGCTGGTAGACGCCGCTGCGCACGCCGTAGGCGATCCGGTGCGTGATGGCCCGGGTCTTGCCGGTGCCGGCGCCGGCCAGCACGCAGACCGGGCCGTGCAGGGCGGTGGCGACGGCCCGCTGCTCGGGGTCGAGTCCGGCCAGCACGGCGTCCGCGCCGGACGCGGGGCCGCCGCCGCGGTCCTCGAAGGGGCTGTCAAGGCCGAGGAGTTCTTCCTGCATGCTCTCCATCCTCGCAGGCGTGCCCGACAGTCCGGGGTGCGCTGTCCACAACCCCGGCAGGCTCATCGGATAATCACAGCCGTCAGTCGCCGCGGAGCCGTGCGCCGCCGCGGAATGGCCGCGGGCCGCCGGACGTTGCACCCGGCGACCGTTCGCCTCCCGTCCGTCGATCGAAGGAGTCTCCTGCCATGTCCGGCACCGTCACGATGTACAGCACGACCTGGTGCGGCTACTGCAACCGCCTCAAGAGCCAGCTGGACCGCGAGGGCATCGGCTACACCGAGATCAACATCGAGCAGGACCCGGCCTCGGCGTCCTTCGTGGAGTCCGTGAACAACGGCAACCAGACGGTGCCGACCGTGATCGTGGTCTCCGCCGCCGGCGAGCAGAGCGTGATGACCAACCCGAGCCTGCGCCAGGTCCAGGCCGCCCTGGTCTGATCAACCCGAGAAAGGCCTGATCAACCCGGGAAACGATCCGGTCGCTTTCGATCGGAACCCGCATTCCGCCGCCGTTCGAATTCCCCGGTCCGCCGGGGCCGGACGGCGGCGGAATTGCGCCGGCCGCCGGAATTCCCGCGGAATTGGCCGGTCCGGAATGGCTCAGCCCGCCGGGGTGCGGTCGCCGAGTTCGAAGAGCAGCCGGGCCCGGTCGGCGGCGTAGCGGGTCTCCACCACCCGGATCGGGCCGCGCCGGTCGCGGGTGACCCGGGTCTGCACCAGCAGCGGCACGCCGGGCCCGACGCCGAACCAGGCGGCCTCGGCGGGGTCGGGCATCCGGGCGGTGAGGTGGTCGGTGGCGGAGGTCTCGGCGCGGCCGAGTTCGGCCAGTATCCGCTCGTCCCCGCCGGGCACCGGGAGTTCGTCCATCAGCGGGGTGCCGGCGGCCAGTCCGGCCCGGTAGTGGCTCTCCTCGATGGCGTACGGCTCCTGGTCGACCCGGCAGAGCTGACGGCGCATCATCACGGTGTCCTCGGGCCGCAGTCCGAGCCATTCGGCGATGTCGCGGCGGGCCCGCACCGCCCAGACCTCGAAGTCGACGGTGAGCTGCCGGCCGGTGGCCCGGGCCTCGGCCGCGTACACCTCGGCGCTGGGCGGCAGCGGCTGGTGGCGCGGGGGCGTCCGGGGCGGGGCGTACACCCGGTGGTCGTGCCGGGCGCGGTGGCGCAGGTAGGTGCCCTTGCCCTGGATCCGCACCACCCGGCCCTCGTTGACCAGCACGTCGACGGCGAGCCGGACGGTGTTGCGGGCCACCCCGTACTGCTCCTCCAGTTCGCCCTCCACCGGCAGCCGGCCGCCGCCCTGCCATTCGCCGGCCTCGATGCGGCGGCGCAGATCGGCGGCCAGCCGCTGGTACTTCGGTGACGGCACAGTGCCGCGGGGGATCGTCACGCGAGTGAATGTAGCCATTCTGCTTGCGCCATTTCAGCGGAACCCGCCAACATTGGCCGGGATTGGGGATTCCGCATCCCTTCCGAATCACTGTGGACCGCATTGGAACATTTCCGTCGGCGGTCCGGACGGCGGATCGGGCTCCCCCCACAACCGCACATCCACGCACACTCCGGGGGCCGATCCATGCCCGTGAGCAGTACCCCGCAGCGACTCGGCACAGCGTCCGAGGCCCACGACCCCTCCGGCGCCGCCGGGCGCCCCGGCCGGGACCTCCCGGCGGCCGAGCACGGCATCTGGACCGTGTCGGCGACCTTCCCGCCGTGTCCGCGCAACGTCGCGCTGGCCCGGCGGCTGGCCACCGTCTCACTCGCCGCCTGGAACGCCTCCGGGCTGGCCGAGGCCGCCGAGCTGGTGGTCTCCGAACTGGTCACCAACGCGATCCGGTACGGCCGGGGCGCGGTCTCGCTGGACCTGACACTCGATCAGGACGGGCTGCGGATCGCGGTGGCGGACTACGGTCCGGCGCTGCCCGAGGCCCGGGAGGCCGCCGACGGGGACGCCGGCGGGCGCGGCCTGGCGATCGTCAGCGCGCTCTGCGACCACTGGTCGGTGACCACCCGGCTGACCGGCAAGACGGTGGAGTGCCTGCTCCCGCCGGACGGCGCCGGGCCGGCCGCCGAGCCGGACCGGCCGGGCGCCGGGCAGGACTGACCGGCGGCCGACCGGCGGATGCACCACGGGGGCGTGCGGAGTGATCCACACGCCCCCGCAGTGATCCGTTCACCAGCGGGCCGCCGACGGCAGCGGTTCTCCGTACCAGAGCTCCACCAGGTGGCGGGCGATCGAGATGCCGGAGGGCGGCACGATGTCGCCCGCGGCCATCCCGGCCCGCAGTTCCTCGCGGGTGAACCAGCGGGCCTCGGAGAGCTCCTCGCCGTCCACCTCGATCTTGGTGCCGGCCGGGTCGGCCGTGCCGAGGAAGCCCAGCATCAGGCTGGACGGGAACGGCCAGGGCTGGCTGGCCACGTAGGTCGCCTCGGCGACCCGCACGCCCGCCTCCTCCAGCACCTCGCGGGCCACCGCCTGCTCGATCGACTCGCCGGGCTCGACGAACCCGGCCAGCGTCGACCAGCGGCCCTCCGGCCACAGCGCCTGCCGGCCCAGCAGGCAGCGCCCCTCCTCGTCGGTGATCAGCATGATCACCGCCGGGTCGGTGCGCGGGTAGTGCTCGGCCGCACAGGAGGTGCACCGGCGCAGGTGCCCGGCGCCGGCCTTCTCGGTGCGGTGCCCGCAGCGCGAGCAGAAGGTGTGCAGCCGGTGCCAGTGCTCCAGGGCCACGGCGTGCACCAGCAGTCCGGCGTCCCGGTCGGAGAGCGAGCCGCCGACCTCGCGCAGCCCGGCGGGGCGGGCGTCGCCGTCCAGCCGGCCGGGCAGCGACTCGCAGTCCAGCGCGAAGTAGTGGACGCCCGCGTCGTCGGTGCCGAGGAAGTACCGGTCGCCGCTCTCCGGGGCCTCGAAGGAGGGCAGCAGCACCAGTTCGGTGCCGCTGCCGGCGTCCACCACGAACGCCTCGCCGCCGGAGATCGGCAGCACCTTGGTGGAGGGGTGGCTCCACGCCGCGGCGAGCCACGGCTCGTCCAGCCGGCGGTGCGCCGCCCGGTCCAGCCCGGCGCGGGCCAGTGCGAGGTGCTTGCTGTCGGGCGCGCTGCTCAACTCGTCCATCCCCAGGTCGCTTCGGCGGGCTCTCGGTTCGGCAGGGTGCAGGGCCGGCGGGTCATCGCCGGAAGTTCTCGGCGAGGTCGCCCCACAGGTAGGCGGAGGTCTCGACGCCCTTGCGCAGCAGGTCCAGCTCGACCTTCTCGTTGACGGAGTGCCAGCCGTCCGAGGGCACCGAGATGCCGAGGAAGAGCACCGGCGCGCCGAGCACGTCCTGCAGGTCGGCGGCGGGTCCGGAACCGCCCTCCCGGGTGAACAGGATCTCCTGCTCGAAGGCCCGGCCCATCGCCCGGACGGTCGACTGCAGCGCCGGGTGGTCCAGCGGGGTCAGGCAGGGACGGGTGGCGCCGGGGAAGACGATCGCGTGCCGGATGCCGTCCGGGACCTGCTCGGCGACCCAGGCGGCGACCGCCTCGCGGACCTTCTCCACCTCCTGCCCGGCGACCAGCCGGAAGGACAGCTTCAGGTGCGCCTCGGCCGGGACGATGGTCTTGCCGCCGGGGCCGGTGTAGCCGCCCCAGATGCCGTTGACCTCGGCGGTGGGCCGGGCCCAGACCCGCTCCAGGGTGGTGTAGCCGGCCTCGCCCTGGGTGCCGTACGACTTCGCGGTGCGCAGCCACTGCGCCTCGTCGAAGGGCAGCTTGGCGAACAGCTCCCGCTCCTGCTCGGTGAGTTCGACCACGCCCTCGTAGAAGCCGGGGACCGCCACCTTGCGCTCGGCGTCGTGCAGGCCGGCCGCCAGCGCGGCGGCCACGTCGGCCGGGTTGGGGACGGCGCCGCCGAAGGAGCCGGAGTGGATGTCGCTGTCCGGGCCGTACAGGTCGATCTGGCAGTCGGCCAGGCCGCGCATGCCGGTGCAGACGGTCGGGGTGGTCTCGTTCCACATGCCGGTGTCGGAGACCACCACCACGTCGGCGGCCAGCCGCTCGGCCTCGCGCCGGATCAGTGCGGCGAAGTTCGGCGAGCCGGACTCCTCCTCGCCCTCGATCAGCAGCTTGAGGTTGACCGCGGGGGCGGTGCGGCCGGTGGTGTCGAGGTGGGCGCGCACCCCGAGGGTGTGGAAGAAGACCTGGCCCTTGTCGTCGGCGGCGCCGCGCGCGTACAGCCGGCGGCCGACCACGGTGGGCTCGAACGGCTCGGTCTCCCAGCCGTCCGCCTTGGCGGCGGGCTGCACGTCGTGGTGGCCGTAGACCAGCACGGTCGGCGCGTCCGGCTCGCCGGACGGCCACTCGGCGAAGACCGCCGGCAGCCCGTCCGTCTCCCACACCTCGGCGACCGGGAACCCGGTCTCGCGCAGCTTGCCGGCCAGCCACTCGGCGGAGCGGCGGACCTCCCCGGCCCGCTCCGGGTCGGCGGAGACGGACGGGATGCGCAGCCAGTCGGCGAGGTCGGCCAGGAAGGCGGCCTCGTGCTGGTCGATGAAGGAGCGGACGGCGCTGTCCGGGGTTTTCGTCATACGGACGACTTTAGTTCGCCCGAGCGGGTGCGTGCCCACGGCCTCCCCCCGCCGTGAGCACCGTCACCCGCGGGTCAGGCCGCGCGCCGGGTCAGGGTGATCCGGGAGCGGGTGAGGAGTGCCGCCAGGGCTAGGGCGAGCAGCGGGAGGCCGACCGCGGTGGCCAGCAGCTGGGCCCACGGGACGGCGATCACGGTGTCCGGGACCTTGTCCAGCGGGCCGAGGAAGCGCTTCTGCCCCTGGCCCTCCAGCAACCGCAGGGCGACCGCGGGCACCACGCCGCAGACCGTGCCGAGCACCGCGCCCATCGCGGCGATCACGCCGCACTGGAAGCCGCTCAGCCGGCGCCGGATCCCGCCGTGCGCGCCGACCGCGGCCAGCGTCGTCAGGTCCTGCTGGGAGTCGGCGGCGGCCAGGCCGGTGGCGATGCCCGCCGCGCCGAGCGCGACCAGGCCGGCGAAGGCGGTCAGGCCGATCGTGAACAGGCTGTCGTTGGAGCGGTAGCCGCGCTCCACGGTCAGGCTGGCACCGTCGTCCTGCGCGGCGACCGCGGCGGTGGTCTTCTGCTCCGCGGTCGAGGACGGCGGGGCGGCGGGCTGCCACAGCGAGCCGACCACGACGCTGTCCAGGCCCGCGGCCTTGGCGGCGGCCGGGCTGAGCAGCACGGTGCCGTACGGGTGCGGGGAGGACACCGCCACGGCGTCCACGGCGATCTGACGGGTGCTCGGCTCCGGCTGGGCCGCGCCGCCGGAGGTCGGCGACGTGACGTTCTCGATCTCCAGCGTGGTCCGGCCGTCCTTGAGGTAGTCCGGCAGGAAGACCAGCGCCTTGCCGGCCGCCAGCGCCTGCTCGGCGGCCGGGTCGTGCACCCCGAACAGCAGGTGCAGCGCGGCGGCGTCGCCCACCGCGATGTTGCCGAACTCGCCGTAGCCACCGCTGCGGAGGCCGTCGCTGTGGCAGCGCGGGTCGTTCCGGGCGGCGGCCATCGCCCCGGGGTCCGGCCGGCCGACGCCGTCGAGCGGGCAGCGCAGTTCCTCGCGCTTCAGCGGCCGGATGTAGGCGCAGCCGCGGGAGGGGTGCTGCCGGCACTGCTCGCCGGTCCGCAGGTCGCCGATGTCGGCGCGCTCGCCGAGGTCGGCGACGTTGCGCTGGACGGCGTCGCGCAGCGCGGACAGCCGGCCCGGGTCGCCGTCCGTTCCCCATCCGATCTGCACCGAGACCGCGCCGGAGGGCAGCATCGCCACGTAGTCGCGGCGGCTCTGCTCGTCGGCGCTGGCGGTGTAGATGCCCACCGCGACCGAGCCGGCCACGGCGGCCATCACGGCGGCCACCGCGGGTGCGGTGCGGCCGCGGTGCCGGACCGCGTCGCGCAGCGCCAGCCGGGGGCTGAGCGGCAGCATCCGGCCGAGTCGACCGAACAGGCCGACCAGGGTGGGCGTGCACAGCACCATGCCGAGTTCGGCGATCGCCGAGCCGCCGAGCAGGCCGACCGTCACCGCGCGTCCGGCGGCGGCGGTGCCGAGCGCCACCGTGCTGCCGGCCACCACCATGACCAGGCCGAGCACCGCGATGATCCGGTTGGCGGGCTTGATCGAGCCGCGGCCGGTGAGCGCCTCGACGACGTCCTGCCGGGACGCCTGGACGGCGGGCACCACGGCCGCGAGCAGGCCGGTGACCAGGCCGACCGCGGCGATCGCCAGCAGGTCCAGCGGTTCCAGGGCGAAGTGCCCGAAGCGGCTGCCGGCCAGGTCCTCGGCGAGCGGCCGGAAGACCGCGACCAGGGCGATCGCCAGCACCACGCCGACCATCGCGCCGGCCAGGCCGAGCACCACGCCGCCGCCGAGCACCACCGCCCGTACGTGCGCCCGGTCGCCGCCGCCGGCCGCGAGCAGGCCGAGCTGGCGGCGCGAGCGGCGGGCGCCGACCGCGAACGCCGGACCGGCGAGCAGGACGATCTCCAGCAGCGCCATGCCGACCACGGTCGCCAGGATCGCCAGCGCGGTGGTGCTGACCCCGGCGCTGCTCCAGCCGTGCTTCGCCATCTCGGTGTAGTACGGCACGTCGGCGCGGGCGGGCGGGTCGACCAGCACGGCCCGGCTGGTGACCACGAAGCCGATCTGGTTCAGCTTCAGCACCGCCGGCCAGTCCAGCGCGGCGGACCCGGTGGGCAGGCTGACCAGCCAGCTGTGCGGGTCGGCGTTGACCTTGTCCTTGGGGGACTCGGCGAGCGCCTGGAAGAGCGCGCCGGGCCGGCCCACCAGCTCGACCCGCTTCAGGTCGCCGGGGTACTCCACCACGCCGGTGATGGTGTACGGCTTGCCCTCCAGGCCGTGCAGCGCGGTGGCGTCGCCGATCCGCAGCTTGGACTGGTCGAGGAAGGCCTGGGTGACGGCGATCTGCTGGGGCTGGCTGGGCGCGCTGCCGCCCACCAGGTCGACCATGCCCTTGCGCAGCGGCAGGGTCAGGTCGGCCTCGGTGAGGCCGACGCTCATCCGGCCTTCCTTGGTGGTGGTCGTGGTGCGCGGCCCGCTGCCCTCGGGGGTGAGGGTGGTGCCGGGCGGCAGCAGCGCGGCGAGCGCCTCGGCGGGCGTGCCCTCGCGGGCCCGCTTCTGCTCGGCGGTGGGCGTCTCGGTGCCGTCGCCCTGGGTCATGGTGCCGCTCTGCGGGTCGGGTGCCTGCAGGATCGTCCTGCCGAGGTCCGACGCGGTGATCATCGCGTCGGCCCGCCCCATCACCCGGGTGGCGTGCTCCGCGGGGCTGAGGTCGGCGGAGCGGAGCATCACGTCCGCGCCGGTGACGCCGAGCACCGGCAGCGCGATCATCGCCAGCACCAGGGCGCTGCGGCCCTTGGCGCGGACGGCGTCGCGGCGGGCGATCCGCAGCGCGGAGCGCCAGGCGGTGAGCCTCACTGCTCTTCGCCCTTCACCGAGTTGGCGGCGGCGGTGACCAGCAGGCTGGCGGCGTCCTGCCGGACGGTCTCGTCGACCAGCAGGCCGTCGCGCAGGAAGACCACACGGTCCGCCCAGGCCGCGTGCCGGGCCTCGTGGGTGACCATCATGGCGGCGGCGCCGGCGTCGCAGCGGGCTCGCAGCACCGAGAGGACGGCCTCGCCGGTGGTGGAGTCCAGCGCGCCGGTCGGCTCGTCGGCGAGCACCAGCCGGCGCTCGCCGATCAGCGCCCGGGCGATGGCGACCCGCTGCTGCTGGCCGCCCGACATGTCGTCGGGGAAGCGGTCGGCCAGCTCGCCGATGCCCAGCTCCGCCAGCGCGGCCAGCGCCTCGCGGCGCGCGGCCCGGGTCGACAGGCCGTCCAACTCCCGTGGCAGCGCGATGTTCTCGGCCGCGGTCAGGGCCGGTATCAGGTTGTAGTCCTGGAACACGTAGCCGACCGCGCGGCGGCGGACGGCCGCCTGCTGCTTGCGGTTCAGCTCGCCGAGGACCACGCCCTCCACCAGCACCCGGCCGCCGGTCGGGCTGTCCAGACCGCCCGCCAGCGTCAGCAGGGTGGACTTGCCGGACCCGGAGGGCCCCATCACGGCGACGAGTTCGCCGGGGAACACCTTCAGGTCGACCGAGCGCAGCGCGTGCACCTCGGCCGCGCCGTGGCCGTGCACCCGGCTGACCTGGTCCAGGTGCAGCACCGGTTCGGCGGGCTTGAGTTGATCGGACATCGCTCCCCCAGGAGTTTCAGAGTCGGCCGCGACTGCGGCCTCGGACGGTGCGGCGCTCGGCCGTCGGCACAGCGGGCTGCGCGGGCGCGGCCGGGTCGGGCGCGGACGGCGCCTCGGCGGACCGCCGCTCGGCGCGCTGGCCGAGCCGGGACTCGCAGTGGTCCAGCCAGCGGATCTCCGCCTCGGTCTGGAAGATCAGCTGCTCCAGCACCAGCAGCCAGGCCAGGTCCCCGTCGCCGCCGTGGTCGGCGGCCAGTGCCTGGCCCTTGAGCCGGGTGTAGTCCTGCAGTGCCCGCATGCTGTGCCGGCGCTGGCCCTGCACCACGGCGGCGACGTCCACGCCGGGGACGGTCACCGCCATCGCCAGCTTGATCGCCAGCTCGTCGCGCGGCGGATTGGTACGCGGCACCGGGGTGTCGAACCACCGGCGCAGTTCCGCGCGTCCCTCATCGGTGACGGCGTAGAACTGGTGCCCCTCGGCGTCCTCGCCGGCGGGCTCGACCATGCCGTCCCGCTCCAGCCGGCCCAGCGTGGTGTACACCTGGCCGACGTTCAGCGGCCAGGTCGCGCCGGTGCGCGCCTCGAACTCGGTTCGCAGCTGGTAGCCGTAGCGGGGGCCCTGGTCGAGCAGGGCGAGCAGGCCGTGACGGATCGACATACCGAGTATGTATACCCGGTATGCTCCCCCTACTCAAGCGGCCCTGGCGTTCACACCCACCCGGTACGGTCGGGCCCGTGACCACTCTGCGGATCGCCACGTACAACCTGCTGCACGGCCAGCCGGTGGCCCCCGACGGCAGCCCCGCGCCGTTCCCGGCCGACCCCGGCGCACCGCTCGCCGAGGCGGTCGCCGCCCTCGACGCGGACGTGCTCGCCCTCCAGGAGGTCGACCGCCACCAGGACCGCTCCGGCCGCACCGACCAGGCCGCCGTCGCCGCCAAGGCGATGGGCGCCACCGACTGGCGGTTCGCCGCCGCGCTGCACGGCACCCCCGCCCCGTCGGCCGGCTGGGTCACCGACCCCGCCGTCCCCGGACTCCAGGTCTACGGCCCCGACGACCTCGACGCCGCCACCGGCCAGCCCTCCTACGGCACCGCGCTGCTGACCCGGCTCCCCGTCCTGCACTGGCGGGCCCGCCGCTTCGCCCCCGCGCCCTTCGGCCTCCCGCTACGGGTCGCCGGCCGCCGCGGCCTCACACCGGTGCCGGACGAACCCCGCGCCGCACTCGCCGCCGTCCTGGCCGGCCCCGGCGGCGAGTTCACCGCGGTCGCCGCCCACCTCTCCTTCGTGCCGGGCTGGAACGTCGCACAACTCGCCGCGATCCGGCGCTGGATCGCCGACCTGCCGCAGCCCTACCTGGTCCTCGGCGACTTCAACCTGATCGGCGCCGTCCCCCGCACCGTCCTCGGCTCCGCCCACGCGATCCAGCGCACCGCGCGACGCGAACGCGTCCGCACCGCCCGCCGCACCCGCCTCCAGGGCTGGTACGACCTGGCCCGCACCCCCACCTACCCCTCCCACCGCCCCAGCGTCCAGTTCGACCACATCCTCGGCATCGGCGTCCCCCGCAACACCGTCGGCTCCGTCTCCGCCCCCCGCACCGAGGTCTCCGACCACCGGCCCCTGGTGGTCGACGTACAGATGGGTCTTTAGGGGCCCTGGGGGTACCTCCCGGCCCCCCTTGGGGCTGGGGGCGGAACGGCGGGAGTGCGTGGCGGTCGGGGTCACAGGGCGCTGCGAGGTCTGGGCGCATGGAGGTCTCCGAAGACCCCCAGCCGGCTCGAGACCGTCAGGCACTCGCCTCGCAGTTCCCCGAGCCACCAGGTGTTGCCACTTCAGGCGCTGCCATCTGCTGCGGCAGCACGACCGGCTCGAACTGCAGCATCAGCATCGCCGCGTCGTCCCCCAGCTTGTGCCCCACGTGCCGCACCACGTCGTCGTGCAGGCGTCGCAGGACGTCGACCGGGCCGCCGTCGGCGATCAGGGGCAGCCGGTCCGTCAGGGGGTAGAACGCGCCGCGGTGGTCACGGGCCTCGATCACGCCGTCGGTGTACAGCAGGACCCGGTCGCCGGGCTCGACGGGGACGGTCTGCAGCGGGGGGCAGACGTCGGCGGGGTCGAGGACGCCGAGCGGGGGGACGGTGTCGTCGAGGGCGAGCAGGCGGACGCCGTCCTCGCGGAGCAGGATCGGCGGGGGGTGGCCGCAGTTGGCGATCTCCAGGACGCCGTCGGGGCGGACGCCGATGAGGACCAGGGTGACGAACTCCTCCTCGACGCCGGGATGGTCGTTCTCGTGGAGGGCGCGGTCGAGGCTGACGGCGAGCCAGCCGGCGACGCGGTCGAGGGCGGGTTCCTGGTGGGCCGCCTCGCGGAAGGCGCCGAGGACGGCGGCCGCGGTCTCGACGGCGGCGAGGCCCTTGCCGCGGACGTCGCCGACCACCGCACGGACGCCGTGCCGGGTGTTGACGACTTCGTAGAGGTCGCCGCCGATGGAGGCGTGCGCGGCGGCGGCGGCGTAGCGGACGGCGGCGCGGACCGGCCCGACCCGGTCGGGGACGGAGCGCAGCAGGACCCGGCGGGCGATCTCGGCGACCAGCTGGGCCTCGGCGAGGGCGAGTTCCTGACGGAGTCTCAGGGTGGCGCTGACGTAGCCGATGCCGGCGACCAGGACGATCGCGGCGACGGTGGCGGTGTGCACGGACTGGCCGAGCACGCCGTTGTACCAGGCCATGGCGAAGGCGCAGGCCTCGGCGAGGGCGCCGATCAGCAGCGGGTACCAGGTGCGGCGGCTGACCACCGCGGCGAGGGCCGGGACGGCGGTCAGCGCGGGTTCGACGGTGACCTGACTGTTGGTGAGGAAGTCGAGGGAGACCACCAGCAGCATGCCGATCAGCGGCAGTGCGTGGGAGGTCTTGGGCCAGGTTCCGGTCACGGTGCCGGGTGCCGGCCCGGGGTTGGGGCCGCGCAGGACGTCCCTGATCCATCCGGTCGCGCTCAAGGTCGGTCTCTCCAGCGGGAGGTGCGGGTGCGGCGGGGCACCTGCGGGTGTTGACGGGTGGTCAGGGGTGGCGCCCTGACGGCGGCCGGAGTACGGGTGGTGACCGGTTACCGACCCCACAATAGGCACGAAACGTGCACGGCGCACACGTTTCGAACGAGCTGGTGACGAGTTGAATGCTCTGCGTGACTCTTTCTTACCTATTCCCGATCAGAAGATCGCTCAACTCTTTTCGGCCGGGAAGTCCTGACGGAGTCTCGATCCGGCCGCTGCGGACGTGGCAGAACGAGGCCGTGACCTGCTCCGGCGGGACGCCCGCCTGTTCCGCCCAGGCGAGCCGGTAGATCGCGAGCTGCAGCGGGTCGGCGCTCTCCTCGCGGCCGGTCTTCCAGTCGACCACCTCGTACCGCGGTGACCCTGAGCCACCGTCGGCGCCCCGGTACACCGCATCGATCCGGCCGCGCACCACCCGTCCCGCGAGCACCAGTTGGAACGGGGCCTCGACCCGGTACGGGGTGCGGTGGGCGTACGGGCCGCGCAGGAAGGCCTCCTTGAGGCGTTCCAGGTCGCGTTCGTCCTCGATCTCCTCGGCGTCCAGGCCGGGCAGGGCGTCGGGGCCGAACAGCGCGTCGGGGCCGAGCAGCAGCGGCTGGTCGTAGCGGGACTGCACCCAGGCGTGGAAGCGGGTGCCGCGGCGGGCGGCGGGCGCGGGCGGACGGGGCATCGGGCGGGCGAGCTCCCAGGCGAAGCCGTCGGGGTCGGCGGCCAGCCGCATCAGCTCGGAGGCGGAGAGCGAGGCGGGCAGTTCGACCTCCCGGACGGTGCGCCGGGAGCGTTCCAACTCGCCGAGCAGGGCGGTCAGGTCGCGGTCCCAGGAGGCGACCAGCCGCTGGTCCTCGACGGCCATCGGCTCGGGTTCCGGGGCGGGCGCGCCGTCGAGGCGGCGGCGGACCACCTCGGCGACCCGGCGGCGGGCGAGCTGGGCGTCCGGGTCGAGCGGCAGCGGCCAGGGGGTCTCCACCGAGACGTCGAACGCCGGGTTCTCGGCGTCGGGCAGCGGCTCCTCGGCCCAGTGCTCGATCTCGCCGTTGCCGGGCGCCTCGCAGTGCGCGCGCACCTGCAGCAGGAAGTCGGACGGGCCGCGGCGGCGCTTCTGGGACGGCCCCCACCAGTGTCCGGAGGCCAGCAGCAGGCTCCGCGGGCGGGTGAACGCGACGTAGCCGAGCCGGAGTTCCTCGACCGCCCCGTGCGCGGTCGTCTCCTTCTTGAACAGGCCGATGCCCTTGGCGTTCCACTCGGGGTCGGCGGGCAGGGTGGCGGCGTCGCCGCGCAGCGCGTGCGGCAGCACCTTGCGGGTGGAGGTCCAGCGCTCGCGGCCCTGGCCGGACGGGAAGCCGCCCTTGACCAGGCCGGGGACGGCGACCACGTCCCACTCCAGGCCCTTGGACTTGTGCGCGGTGAGCACCTTGACGGTGTCCTCGCCGCCGGGCAGGCCGGCGTCCAGGCCGCGTTCGTACTCCTGGGCGGCGCGCAGGAAGGCCAGGAAGGCGGCGAGTCCCGGGTCGCCGTCCAGGTCGGCGAAGGAGGCGGCGACGTCCAGAAAGGAGTGCAGGGTCTCCCGCCGGCGGGCGGCCAACGCCAGCGGGGAGGCGGAGAGTTCGACCTCCAGGCCGGTGGCGGCGAGCACCCGGTGCAGCACGTCCATCAGCGGTTCGGCCAGCGCCCGGCGCAGTTCGCGGATCTCCCGGGCGAAGCGGGCGAAGCGCACCCGGGCCTCCGGGGAGAACGGCAGCTCGTCGGGCTGTTCGGCGTCGACGAAGGTCTCCAGCGCGTCGGCCAGCGAGACCACCTCGGTGGGGTCGGTCTCGGCGACGGCGGCGGCGAGGGGGTCCTGGTCGCCGAGCCGGGCGGTGCGCACCAGGTCGGCGGCGCGGCGGCCGAGCAGGGCGAGGTCGCGCGGGCCGATCCGCCAGCGCGGGCCGATCAGCAGCCGGACCAGCGCGGCGTTGGCGGTGGGGTCCTGGAGCACCTCGCAGACCGCCACCAGGTCGGCAACTTCCGGAAGTTGGAGCAGTCCACCGAGGCCGACCACCTCGACCGGGACCTGCCGGGCGACCAGCGCGGCGTGGATGTCGGGGAAGGAGCTGCCGGCCCGGCAGAGCACCGCGATCCGGCCGGGCGCGGTGCCGGTGCGGACCAGGTGGGCGATCGAGTCGGCCAGCCAGTCCACCTCCTCGGCGTGGGTGGGCAGCAGCGCGGTCCGCACGTAGCCGTCGAGTTCGGCGCCGGGCGCGGGCCGCAGCGCCTCCACGCCCTCGTGCATCTCCCGCAGCGGGGCGGCGAGTTCGTTGGCGAAGGCGAGCAGTCGGCCGCCGCTGCGGCGGTTCTCGCTGAGCGCGAAGCGGTACCCGGGACTGCCGTCGGAGCGCGGGAAGTGGTGGGGGAAGTCGTCCAGGTTGGCGACCGAGGCGCCGCGCCAGCCGTAGATCGCCTGGCAGGGGTCGCCGACCGCGGTGACCGGGTGGCCGGCCCCGGTCGATCCGCCGAACAGCCCGGCCAGCATCAGGCGTTGGGCGACCGAGGTGTCCTGGTACTCGTCCAGCAGCACCACCCGGTACTGCTCGCGCAGCAGCCGGCCGACCTCGGGGCGCTGCTGGGCGAGCCGGGCGGAGGCGGCGATCTGGTCGCCGAAGTCGAGCAGGCCGAGCTGCTGCTTGCGGGCCCGGTAGTCCTCGACCAGGTGCAGCAGTTCCTGCCGGCCGCGGGCGGCCTTCGGGACGGCCCGGAGGTCGTCGTTGCTCAACCGGACGCCGGCCAGGGTGTCGAGCAACTCCTGGTCGTACGACCGAAGTTGCGCGGGTTCGACCAGGTGCTCGGCCAACTCGGAGTCCAGCGCGATCAGTTCGGCGACCAGCGCGCTGAAGGTGCCGGTCAGCGCCGGGAACGGGCCGCGGGCCTGGCGCAGCACCCGGGCGGCGAGCTGGAACCGGGTGGCGTCGGCGAGCAGCCGGACGTCCGGCTCTATGCCCAGCCGCAGGCCGTGCTCCTTGAGCAGGGTGCCCGCGAAGGCGTGGTAGGTGGAGATCTGCGGCTCGCCCAGCGCGTCCTCGTCCTGGTCGCGCACGCCGGCCCGCAGCAGCGAGGCCCGGACGCGTTCGGCGAGTTCGCCGGCGGCCTTGTTGGTGAAGGTCAGGCCGAGCACCTGCTCGGGGCGCACCGCGCCGGAGCCGACCAGCCACACCACTCGGGCGGCCATCACGGTGGTCTTGCCGGAGCCCGCGCCGGCCACGATCACGCCGGGTTCCAGGGGCGCGCCGATCGCCGCCACCTGCTCGCCGTTGAACGGGATGCCGAGCAGTTCGCGGAGCTGTGCGGGGTGTTCCAGCAGCCCGGCCTCCAACGGCTCAGTCGACGACATGCCGCCCGTCCCGCTGCGCGGAGCAGCTACCGCGGAAGGCGCAGCGTCCGCAGCGCTCGCCCGCGGTGGGGGTGAACCGCTCGGCGAGGACCTTCCCGGCGGTGTCGACCAGCAGGTCCTCGATCCACGGGGTGCTGTCGTCCGGCAGTTGCCGCTGCACCTTGGGGGCGTCCGGGTCGCCCTTGGCGGGCTCGCGCAGGTGGACCAGCTCGGCACCGCCGGGTGTCGCGCCGTCCTCGAAGCCGGGCAGGCCGTCGAGTGCGCCGCCGCGCACCGCGAGCTGGTAGACGGCGAGTTGGCGGTGGTCGGGGAGCGACTTCTCGGTGGGGATCTGCTTGCCGGTCTTGAAGTCGACGACGTACGCGCGGCCCACCGCGTCGGTCTCGACCCGGTCCATCGAGCCGCGGATGCGCACCGCGACGCCGCCGACGTCGAGGGTGAGGTCGAAGCCGTGCTCGGTGGCCACCGTGGTGCGGTCGCGCTCCAGCACGTGCCAGCGCAGGAAGCGCTCCAGGGCGGCGCGGGCCTCGGTCTTCTCCTGCTGGGACTTCCACGGCGCGTCGAAGGCCAGCGCGTCCCAGACCGTGTCCAGGCGCTCCATCAGCACGGCCAGGTCGGCGGGGGTGCGGCCGGAGCCGACCTCGTCCGCCAGTGCGTGCACCACGTTGCCGAAGCCCTGGGCGGCGCTGGCGGTCCGGCCGGCCTGCACGTCCTTCTCCAGGAACCACTGCAGGGTGCAGGACTCCAGCTGCTCCAGGCCGCTGCCGGACAGCCGCACCGGTGCCTGCGGCTCGCGCAGCGGCTGCGGGGCGGCGGTGGCGTCCACCAGCCCCCACCACTGGTCGGGGTGGGCGGCGGGGACGAGCGGGCGGCCCTCCTCGTCGAGGGCGGCGGCGAGCGTGGCGAGCCGTTCGGCGGCGGCCCGGCGCAGCTGCGGGGAGCGGTCCGGGTCGACGGTGACGGCGCGCAGTTCGGCGACCAGCGCGGGGACCGACAGCGGGCGGCGCGGGCGGGCGGTGACGTCGGCGACCTGCACCTGCGGGGTGCGCTCCAGCACCCGGCCGGTGCGCGGGTCGACGGTCTCCCGGTACAGCTCGCGCAGGAACCGGGACGGCTCGTCGCCGTCCTCGGCGGGAGCCTTGACGGCGGTCACCACCAGCCGGTCCTTGGCGCGGGTGGCGGCGACGTAGAACAGCCGGCGCTCCTCGGCGAGCAGCGCGGCCGGGGAGAGCGGCTCGGCGAGGCCGTCCCGGCCGATCCGGTCGGCCTCCAGCAGCGAGCCGCGGCGGCGCAGGTCGGGCCACAGGCCGTCCTGCACGCCGGTGACCACCACCAGCCGCCACTCCAGGCCCTTGGCGCGGTGGGCGGTCATCAGCCGGACCGCGTCGGGGCGCACGGCGCGCACGTGCAGGGTGTCGGCGGCGATGTCCTGCGCCTCGACCTCGGCGAGCAGGTCGAGGGCGCCGCGGTGGCCGCTGACCCGCTCCTCGGCGCGGGCGGCGGTCTCGAACAGGGCGCACAGCGCGTCCAGGTCGCGGTCGGCGTTGCGGCCGGCCGGGCCGCCGCGCAGCGCGGCGCGCTCCAGGCGCTCGCGCCAGCGCCTGGAGCCGTCCCACAGCTCCCACAGGGCCTCCTCGGCGCTCGCGCCGCCGGCCAGCAGCTCGCGGACCTTGCGCAGCAGCAGCCCGAGTTCGTAGGCGCGGCGGGCGTAGGAGGCGTCCACCAGGGCCAGCAGCTCGGGCTGGGCGAGCGCCTCGCGGACCAGTTCCTCGGCGGGGCGGACCACGCCGGGGGTGCCCTCGGCGGCCAGCGCGCGGCGTTCCTCCTCGCGCAGGGTGCGGCCGAGCCGGCGCAGGTCGGAGCCGTCCAGCGCGGCGAGCGGGCCGGTGAGCAGGGTGTGCGCGAGCTCCGCGGTCAGCGCGGCCTCGCCCTCGGCGCAGACCCGCAGGGCGAGCAGCAGCGGGGTGACGGCGGGCTCCTCGCGCAGCGGCAGGTCGTCGCCGTCGATCTCCAGCGGGACGCCCGCGGCGGACAGCGCGCGGCGGACGCCCGGTATCGACCGGCCGCCGGCCCGCACCAGCACCGCCATCTCGCCCCAGGGGACGCCGTCCTCCAGGTGGGCGCGGCGCAGCAGGTCGGCGACCGAGTCGAGTTCGGCGCCGGGCGTCGGGTAGGTGTACACCTCGACCGCGCCGCCCTCGCGGGACGGCAGCAGCGCGCGGTGCGCGGCGAGCTTGTCTGCGGGCAGCCGGCTCATCGGCATCCGCCGGGCGAGCTCGCGGGAGGCGGCCAGCAGCACCGCGCCGGAGCGCCGGGAGACCCGCAGCACCTTCACCTCGGCGGGGCGGCCGTCGGCGCGGCGGAAGGTGTCGGGGAACTCCAGGATGCCGTTCACGTCCGCGCCGCGGAACGCGTAGATCGACTGGTCGGGGTCGCCGACCGCGACCAGGTCCCGGCCGCCGCCGGCCAGCCGCCGCAGCAGCCGGACCTGCGCCGGGTCGGTGTCCTGGTACTCGTCGACGAAGACCACGTCGTAGCGCGCGCGCAGTTCGGCGGCGCCCTCCTCGCGCTCGGCGAGCAGCACGGCGCGGTGCACCAGCTCGGCGTAGTCGAGCACCCCGCGCAGGTCCAGGACGTCCAGGTACTCGGCCAGGAAGTGCGCGGCGGCCGCCCAGTCGGGACGCTGGACTCCCTCCGCGAAGCGCGCCAACTCGGCTTCGCCGAGGCCGAGTTCGCGGCTCCGGGCGAGCACGGCGCGGACTTCGTCGGCGAAGCCGCGGGTGGTCAGGCAGGCCCGCAGGTCGAGCGGCCAGTGGATGGTGCCGGTGCCCGCCTTCGCGTCCTCGGCGCCGCCGGCCAGCAGCTCGCGGACCATCACGTCCTGCTCGGGGCCGGACAGCAGCCGCAGCGGCTCGGCGTACTCCTCGGGCGGCTGGTGGGCGCGCAGCAGGGCGTAGCAGAACGAGTGGAAGGTGGTGGCCTGCGGGGCGGTGGCGCCGATCCGGGCGGTCATCCGGTCGCGCAGCTCCATCGCGGCCTTGCGGCTGAAGGTGAGCACCAGCACCCGCTCGGGGGCGGTACCGCGCTCGATCCGCCGGGCGACCGCCTCGACCAGCGTGGTGGTCTTCCCGGTGCCCGGCCCGGCGAGCACCAGCAGCGGCCCCGACGCGTGCTCGACCACCGCCCGCTGGTAGTCGTCCAGCGCGGGCGGGTCGGGCTGCGCGAGGGGGCTGCGCACCAGGCGGAACGGTGAGGTCACTGCGGTAGGTCCAGGGTCGTACGGCGGTTCGGCGGGCGGTGGCGGCAGGACCGCCCGCACCGAGCCTACGATCCTGCACCGTCAGTCCCCGGCCGCGCTCGGCTTTCGGTCAGTCCGTCCCGTCCCAGCGGGCGGTCCGCAGGTCGACGCGCGGTTCGCCGCCGGCGGTGGTGCGCAGCGGGGTGCCCTCGGAACGGTACTCCGGCAGCGCCCGGTGCTCGTGGCCGGGCAGCGGGCGGCCGTCCGCGCGGATCACCCGCCACCAGGGCACCGAGCCGCCGTACAGCGCCATCACCCGGCCGACCTGGCGGGGTCCGCCGCGGCCCAGGTACTCGGCGACGTCTCCGTAGGTCATCACCCGCCCCGCCGGGATCCGCTCGGCGAGGTCGAGCACCGCCTCGGCGTACGGCGGGAGTTCGGGCGCCTCGGCGGCGTCGTCGGGCTCGGTCATCCGACGCATTCTTCCCCATCCGGTCGATTTCCAGCACCCCGTGCGGGCGACCCGCCGCGCGGGATACCGCCCCTGGCCCGCACGGGGCGGGCGGGCATGGCAGCATCTTCGGGGCGACGCGAACGACGAGGAAACCAGAGCAGATGACCGGGACGGCAGAATTGAACGTGGACGAGGACTCCGGGGAGTCCGCCACGCCCGGTTCCGCCGGCCGGGGCGGGTACGCCCCGACGGTCTCCCTGCGCCACGGGGCGCGGGACACGCATCACACGGGGGAGGACACGGTGGCCGCTCAGCAGCCGCCGGACGACGGGCCGGCCGACGACCGGCCGCCGGAGCCGCCGGCCGAGGAACCGGCCGGTGAGTACCTGGCGGTCGACGAACCCCTGCTGCCGCCGCGCGCCCACCGACCGTCCGATCTGCTGCGCTTCCTCGCCGGGCTGCTCGGCATCATCGCGGTGTTCGTGCTGGCGCAGGTGGCGGTCTCCACCACCACCGGCATCGAGAACGACATCACCGTCAACGCCAAGCGCATCCCCGGCGTGCTCTCCACCATCGCCGCGCTGGTCTCCTCCATCGCGGTGCTGGCGGTGCCGCTGGCCTTCGCGGTGGAACGGCTGATCAAACGCGACGGCCTGCGCGTCGCCGACGGCGTGCTGGCCTCGGTGCTGGCGTACGGCGTCTCGCTGGGCGTGGACTGGTGGGTGGCGGCCAGCGCGCCCGACGCGATCCGCAACGCGCTCACCCAGTTCCCACCGGGCGGCGGGGAGACCCTCACCGACCCGGTGCACGGCTACCTCGCCCCCGTGATCGCCTACATGACCGCCGTCGGCATGTCGAGCAGACCCCGCTGGCGGGTGGCGCTGTGGGTGGTGGTGATCCTCTCCGGCGCGACCGAGCTGATCAGCGGCTACACCACCCCGCTGTCGCTGCTGCTGACCGTGCTGATCGGCTGGTCGGTGGCGTACGGCACGCTGTACGCGATCGGCTCGCCGAACATCCGGCCGACCGGGCAGCACCTGATGATCGGCCTGCGCAAGGTCGGCTTCGTGCCGTCCGCCGCGCACCTCGCCCCGGACGCGCCCGGCGGCACCCGCCGCTACCTGGTCACCCAGCAGCACGGCCCGCTGCTGGACGTCCACGTCATCGACCGCGAGCAGCAGGCCTCCGGCTTCTTCTACCGGGCCTGGCGCCGGCTGCGGCTGCGCTCGGTGGCGGTCCGCCGCAGCCCGCAGTCGCTGCGCCAGGCGCTCGAACAGGAAGCCCTGATCGCGTACGCCGCGGCCGCCTCCGGGGCCCGCGCCCCGCAGCTGGTGGCCACCTCCGAGCTCGGCCCGGACGCGGCGATCCTGGTCTACGAGAACGTGGCCGGCCGGACCCTCGACGAACTCGACGCCGAGGAGATCACCGACGCGGTGATGGCCTCGTTCTGGGAGTCGGTGGCCACCCTGCACGAGCGCCGGATCGCGCACCGCCGGCTCACCGGCGAGTCCCTGCTGGCGGTCGACGACAAGACCGGCTGCCTGGTCAACCTGTCCGGCGGCGACATCGCGGCCGGCGACCTGACGCTGCGCATCGACGTCGCCCAGCTGCTCACCACCTTCGCGCTGCGGATCGGCCCGGAGCGGGCCGTCGCGGTGGCCACCACGGTGCTCGGGCCGACCCGGGTCGCCGAGGCGCTGCCGCTGCTGCAGCCGGTCGGCCTGAGCCGGCAGACCCGCGCCGACCTGCAGCGGATGACCAAGGAGCGGAAGGCCGCCGCGCAGGCGCTGGCCCTGGAGCAGGTCGCGGCCGGCGAGCGCACCCAGCAGCAGGCCGAGGAGGACATCGCGCAGGCCGGCGAGGACCTGCTGTCGAAGATCCGCGGGCAGATCCTGGCGATCGTCCCCGAGGCGCCGATGGCCCCGGCGAAGCTGGAACGGCTCAAGCCGAAGACGCTGATCATGGTGGTGGCGCTGACCTTCGCCGCCTACCTGGCGCTGACCACCATCCGCCCGGACCAGTTCAAGGTCTCCCAGATGAACTGGGGCTGGGCCGCGCTGGCCCTGGCCGCCTCCGCCGTCTCGTACGTGGCCGCCTCGATGAGCCTGACCGGCTTCGTCCCGGAGCGGCTGCCGTTCGGCCGGACCGTCGCGGCGCAGCTCGCCGGCTCGTTCGTGAAGCTGGTGGCGCCCGCCGCGGTCGGCGGCATCGCGCTGAACACCCGCTACCTGCAGCGGGCCGGCATCCGTCCGGTGCAGGCGGTCGCCTCGGTCGGCGCCTCCCAGCTGGCCGGCCTCGGGGGGCACCTGCTGCTGCTGTTCTCCTTCGGCCTGATCACCGGCACCCAGACCAACGGCGACCTGGGCGCCTCCCGGGCGGTGATCATCGGCGTGCTGACCGCCGCGGTGCTCGCCCTGGTGGTGGCCGCGGTCGCGCCGCTGCGCCGGTTCGTGGTGACCCGGGTGCGCTCGCTGTTCTTCGGCGTGATCCCGCGGATGCTCGACCTGATGCAGACCCCCCGCAAGCTGGTCACCGGCTTCGGCGGCATCCTGCTCCTGACGCTCTCCTTCACCGCCTGCCTGGACGCCTCGGTGCAGGCCTTCGGCGGCGGCCACGTCACCTTCGCCGCGGTCGCGGTGGTCTTCCTGACCGCCAACGCGGCCGGCTCGGCGATCCCCACCCCGGGCGGCATCGGCCCGGTCGAGATCGCCCTGATCACCGCCCTGACGGTGGCCGGCGTCCCGGCCACCGCCGCCACCCCCGCGGTCTTCCTCTACCGCCTGCTCACCTTCTGGCTGCCGGTGCTGCCGGGCTGGGTGGCCTACAACGTGCTGCAGCGCAAGGGCGCGATCTAGCGCTGCGCGTGGACGGCGGCGATCTCCGCCAGCATCCGCTCCCACGGCACGGGGGCCAGCCCGAACAGCTCGCGGCCGGCCCGGTCGTCGAGCACGAACGGCCGCTGGAACTGGTACGCCGTCCCCCGGGCCGCGCGCACCGTCGGGTTCACCAGTCCGAGCAGGGCGAGCACCGGCCCGACCGCGCCCTGAACGCACGGGACCGCTGAACGCACGGGACCGCCCGGCCGGGGAGCTCCCCGACCGGGCGGTCATGGTCCTGCGACGTGCGGGCGTCCGTCAGTAGACGGGCTTCTCGGGCTCGATCTGGTTGACCCAGCCGATCACGCCGCCGCCCAGGTGGACGGCGTCGGCGAAGCCCGCGGACTTCAGCACCGCGAGGACCTCGGCGGAGCGCACGCCGGTCTTGCAGTGCAGCACGATCCGCTTGTCCTGCGGCAGGTCCTGCAGGGCGTTGCCCATCAGGAACTCGTTCTTCGGGATCAGGCGGGCGCCCGGGATGTTGACGATCTCGTACTCGTTGATCTCGCGGACGTCGATGATGTCGATGTTCTCGCCGCCGTCGATCCACTCCTTGAGCTGCTTGGAGGTGATCGTCGAGCCCTGGGCGGCCTCCTGGGCCTCCTCCGAGACGACACCGCAGAACGACTCGTAGTCGATCAGCTCGGTGACGGTCGGGTTCTCGCCGCAGAGCGCGCAGTTCGGGTCCTTGCGGACCTTCACCGAGCGGTACTGCATCTCCAGGGCGTCGTAGATCATCAGTCGGCCGACCAGCGGGTCGCCGACACCGGCCAGCAGCTTGATCGCCTCGGTGACCTGGATCGAGCCGATCGAGGCGCACAGCACGCCCAGCACGCCGCCCTCGGCGCAGGACGGGACCATGCCCGGCGGCGGGGCCTCCGGGTAGAGGCAGCGGTAGCAGGGGCCGTGCTCGGCCCAGAACACGCTGGCCTGGCCGTCGAAGCGGTAGATCGAGCCCCACACGTACGGCTTGCCGAGCAGCACCGCGGCGTCGTTCACCAGGTACCGGGTGGCGAAGTTGTCGGTGCCGTCCACGATCAGGTCGTAGCCGGAGAAGATCTCCATGACGTTGTCGTTGTCGAGACGCTCGTCGTGGAGGATCACGTTGACGTACGGGTTGATCTCCTTGACGGAGTCCCGCGCCGACTCGCCCTTGGAGCGGCCGATGTCCGACTGGCCGTGGATGATCTGGCGCTGCAGGTTCGACTCGTCGACGGTGTCGAACTCGACGATGCCGAGCGTGCCCACGCCGGCGGCGGCCAGGTACATCAGGGCCGGCGAGCCGAGGCCGCCGGCGCCGACGCACAGCACCTTGGCGTTCTTCAGCCGCTTCTGCCCGTCCATGCCCACGTCGGGGATGATCAGGTGGCGGGAGTACCGGCGGACCTCGTCGACGGTGAGCTCGGCGGCGGGCTCGACCAGGGGTGGCAGCGACACGAAGACTCCGATGGTCGTCAGTTTCACGTTCGACTACGCCAACAGTGTCACGTGCCCGGGGTATTCCACGGCAAGGGGTCCACTGGGTGAGATGGGCGACATCGCATGCCGAGACGCCGCCCCTCGCACCATCGCCGCTGGTCAGCCCGGGGCGGCCGGGATCAGACCCGGCAGGCGGTCTCCAGCCAGACGTCTCCCAGCGACTCCTCCAGCGGCACCTGTGTCCGCCATCCGAGACGGTCCCTGGCGGTCCGGACGTCCGCCTGCCGCCACTGCACCGGCTCCGCGGCCGGCCGGGCCTCGGCCGCGCGCAGCCCGTCCCCGCCCGCCGCCTGCGCGGGCAGCACCACCTGGCGGGCGTCCTCGATCACGGCGCCCTCGAAGCCGGAGGCCCGCACCAGCAGGTGCGCCGCGTCCCGAGCCCGCACCGCGTGGCCGCTGCCGATGTTGATCACCCCGGTGGCCGCCGAGACCGCCGCCGCCTGGATCGCCCGCGCGACGTCCCGCACGTCCACGAAGTCCCGGTACCCGGACAGGTCCGGCATCCGTACCTGCGACTCGTCCTGCTCCAGCGCCCGCCGCAGCCCCTCCGCCAGCCGCCCGAACAGCGACGCCGTCGGCGACCCCGGGCCCACCACGTCGAACACCCGCAGCACCAGCGCGTCCAGCCCCGAGCTCAGCACCAGCTCGGTGCCCGCCAGCTTCGACACCCCGTACGGCCCGACCGGGCGCGGCTCCGCGCTCTCCGGCACCGGCCCGCCCGGCGGGGTCGGCCCGTACTCCGCCGCCGATCCCACGTGCACCAGCCGGGCCGGCTCCCGGCTGCGCCGGATCGCCTCGCACACGGTGGCCACGGCCAGCGTGTTCGCCCGGATCAGCGCCCGCGACGACCCGTAGGTCGCCCCCGCGCAGTTGATCACCACCTGCGGCGCGACCGCGTCCAGGAACCGGGCCAGCGCGCCCGGACTCCCCGCGGCCAGGTCGAACCGGATGTCGGCGGCGTCGCTACGCCCCAGCACGGTCACCTGGAGCCCCTCCTCCGCCAGCAGCCGGTCGGCCACCCGCCGGCCGATGAACCCGTCGGCTCCCAGCAGCAGCACCCTCATCGGGCCGAAGTCCTTCCACGAGGCCCGGAGACGACCGGGCAGAGAGATGGGAACGGGAAACGCGCCGAGCCGAGGGCGCCGGTCCGGCGCTCGGCCCCGGCCGCCCTCACCGGTACGCCCCCGGGCGGCCGGTGAGCGGCCAGGCGGCCGCCGCCAGCAGGGCCGTCGGCCCGAGGCAGGCGGCGAGCAGTCCGCCCGGGGGCGGGGCGCCCAGCCAGTGGGCGGGGGCGGGCAGCGTGAGGGCCGCCGCACCCGCCGCGGCGGTCAGCACGGCGGTCGCGGCGGTGCCCTGCCGTCCGCCGCCGCGGACCACGGCGGCGAGCAGCAGCAGGGTGCCGAGCACCAGCAGGGCGGCCCAGCCGGTGGCGCCCGCACCGCGCGCGGTGAGGACGGCGAGCGCGGCGGTCGCGGTGAGCTGCGCCAGCACGGCCAGCGGCAGCGCGGGGCGCAGCCGGGAGCGGAACTCCCCCAGCGTCGCCGCCGTGAGCTGTCGCCGCCCGACCCGGCGCAGCCGTGCCGCGCACCAGCCGGCCGTCCCGCCGCCGAGCGCGACCGCGAGCGCCGCCCCGGGCGCCGAACCGGCCAGCAGCGCGAGCAGCAGTCCGGTCCCGGCCCCGTGCCCGAGCGCGGCCCAGGCACGTCCGGGCCGCCCCGCCGGCTCCGCGCCCGCGGCCCGCGGCGACCAGTGCTCGGCCGCCGCTCCGCCGAGCGCGCCGCACAGCACCGCGAGCGCACCGCCCGCCGCCCCGGCCCCGAGCAGGGCGACCGGCGCCAACGGCAGCAGGTGTGCGGCGAGCCCGAGGGCGGCCGGGGCGAGCGCGCGTTCGCGGACGGGCGGCGGCGACTCCTCGACCGGCGGGCGGCGCGGGACGCGGGCGTACAGCTCCTCGGCGAGGCCGAAGATGTCGGCGTGCCGGTAGCGCCCGGTGCCGGCCGTGGGCAGGCCGGAGTCCTCCAGCGCGGCGGCGATCTCCAGCGGGTCGGTGGCCTGCTCGCAGACCTCCCGGTTGGCGTCGAGCAGTTCGCGGACGGGGTCGGCGGGCGGCGTCACAGCGCCTCCGCGAGGGCGGGCCCGGCCGCCAACCGGCCGCCGCCGGCGGCGCGTTCGGGCGCGGCGGTGGCACCGGCCACCCAGTACTCGGCGGGGCGGGCGAACGGCCGCGCCTCGGCGCCGGGGCGGGCGGGGAACGCGGGGTAACGGGAGACCAGTTCGAGGTAGACCTCGCGGAAGGCACCGACCACCGGTTCCACGGCGAAGCGTTCCTGCGCCCGCAACCGGCCGGCCAGACCGAGCCGGGAGCGGCGTTCGGCGTCGCCGAGCAGCGCGAGGCAGGCCGCGGCGAGCGCCCGCGGGCTGCGCGGCGGGACCAGCAGCCCGGTCGGGCCGAGTACCTCGCGGGCCACCCCGACCTCGGTGGCGACCACGGCGCGGCCGCTGAGCATGGCGTCGGCGAGCAGCCGGGGGCTGCGCTGGGCGAGCGCGGTGAAGACCGCGGCGGTGCCGCTCTCCCAGGCGTCGGCCAGCGCGGCGGGCCGCCCGGCGAACTCGACGGCGTCGGCGATGCCGAGCCGTTCCGCGATCGCCCCGCAGTGCGCGAGGTAGCCGCGGGCGCTCTCCTCGCCGTACATCCGCAGCCGGGCGTCGGGCAGTTCGGCTCGGACGTGGGCGAAGGCGTGCAGCATCAGTTCGGGGTCGCGGCCGGGTTCCAGGGCGCCGGCCCAGACCAGGGTGGGCGCGTCGGGTTCGGCGCCGGCGGCGGCCCGGCCGGTGGCGGGGGTGCCCTCGTAGACCACCCGGGTGCGGGCGGGGTCGCCGCCGCAGCGCTGCTGCCACTGCTGGTCGTAGGCGCTGCCCGGGGTGAGCACGGCGGCCTGCCGGTAGGTCTCCTCGGTGAGCTGCCGGAAGAACGCCAGCAGCAGGGCGCGCACCGGCCAGCGGTAGGGGGCGCTGCGGTAGCCGCGGTACTGCTCGCGCAGGTGCAGCCCGTGCTCGGTGACCACGAACGGGATGCCGTGCAGCTCGCGGGCGACCAGCGCGGGCAGCGCGGCGGGTCCGCCGCCGACCACGTGGCACAGGTCGGTGCCGCCGAGCCCGGCCGCGCCGGTGCCGTACCAGGGGGCGGAGAGCGGCCGCAGGCTCTGCTCCAGCAGGTCGGCGGCGACCAGGACGTCGCAGACCAGCGGCTCGCCGGCGGCGGTGTCGGCGCCGGGCGAGCGCCAGATCCGCTCCAGCACGCGCTGGGCGTGGCCGGAGGCGAGGAAGGCGGGCAGCGCGTCGTCCTCCCGGTTGAGGGCGGCGAGCCGGTACAGGGCCGGGCCGAAGAGTCCGCGCTCGCCGGGCATCACCAGCGAGCGGATCAGCTCCTCGTAGGCCCGCTGGTAGCCGCGGCGGCGGTGCAGTGCCGGTCCGCGGCCGCCGGGGCGGCGGCCCCAGAGCGCGAGCTCGTGGACGCCGTGCGGGCCGGGCACGCCGGCCGGCGCGGCGGGGCGGTCGGCGGGGAGCAGCCGGTAGAGCCTGAACTCGTGCTCCGGCAGCCCCTCGACCAGGCGGCCGCACCAGCCGCCGTCACCACGCTGCGCGTTCGAAAGGGTGCCCTCGGTGAGCAGAGCAATGCGCACGACGCCTCCAGAGCAGAGCGTTTCGACTGGGTTCACGGCCTACGACACAGGGGATCCCGTCGGTGCTCGACGGCCGCTGAGCCGGTGTCCGCTCCCCGCGTCCGCCGTCCTCGCCGTCTCGCCCCCCACACCTGTTCGGTCCGACAACACGACGGTAGAGCGCCGGGCCGAGCCCCCTAGGAACCCGGCCCCGCTTGCCACCTGATCGAGTGAACGCCCGTGTCCTCGCCCGCACCCCCCGCGTTTCCGCCCCACGCGCCCGGCGCACGCCCTGCGCGGGCTAGCTCCGGGCGTCGGCCTCCGCGAGGAGTTCGCGCACCGCGCGGGCCACCGGTTCGGGGTGTTCGAGCATCGCGACGTGGCCGGAGTCGGGCAGCACCAGCAGCCTGGCGTCCCGGAACGCGGCGCAGGCCCGGCGCGCGGAGCGGTAGGAGACCAGCTTGTCCTTGAGCCCGTAGACCAGCAGCACCGGCGCCGTGACCTGCTCGGCCTGCCGCCACAGCGACTGCCCGCCGCGCTCGGTGTACGCGGAGACGATCCCGCGCGCGGAGCCGACCACGGCCTGCAGCGCATACGGCAGGGTGGAGCGGCGGCGGTACTCGGCGACGGCGCGGGCCCGGCGGTGCGCGGGGATGGCGGCGGTGTCGGCGTAGACGAGGCGCAGCAGTTCCTCGGTGGCGGTCTCGGCGTCGGTGCCGGAGTTGCTGCGCCGGCGGACCAGTTCGGCCAGGCCGGGGACGGCGAGCAGGCCGGTCGGCCAGGCGGTGTACTGCGGGGGCAGTTCCGGCAGGGCGGGCGAGATCAGCACCAGGCTGCGCACCAGGTCGGGCCGGAGCGCGGCGAGCCGGACGGCGACCGCGCCGCCGAGCGAGTTGCCGAACAGGTGGACCGGCCCGCGCCCGGTCTCCTCCAGGTAGCCGATCACCGCGCGGACGTGGCCGTTGAGGGAGAGGTTGCCGTCCAGCGGCGGCGCGGAGTACCCGAAGCCGGGCAGGTCGACCGCCTCGCCGTCGACGTCGGCGGAGAGTTCGGCCAGCAGCTCCAGCCAGTTGTCGCCCGATCCGCCGAGGCCGTGCACGAACAGCGCGGGCGGCAGGCCTCCGACGGGTTCGGAGTGGCGGCTGACCGCCAGCGAAGCCCCGGGCACCTCGACGGTGCGGTAGGGCTCCAGGGCGGCGAGGGGGTACTGGTCGGCGCTCATGGAGCACGATGGTAGTGAGGCCGGGCCCGCCGGCCGCGCGCCTGGCCGTCGTCTCGACCTGTGGACGAATCGGGTCGGGTCGTATTGTGGGCTCCCGACAAGGGCTGTTGTGCGCTTTACTCGGCTTCACCCGCGCACACCGGGGTTACCGAAAAGTAGAATCAGTTGCCTTGCCAGCCCAAGCTGACCGTGAAGTGAGGACCGCCGTGACGGCCATCCAGGAGGCGCAGGAGCGCCCGCGCGGTGCCCGCCTGCCGCGAAGCGCCCGCCGTGAACAACTGCTCGGTGCCGCCCAGGAGGTGTTCGTCGCCCAGGGCTACCACGCGGCCGCGATGGACGACATCGCCGAGCGGGCCGGGGTCAGCAAGCCGGTGCTGTACCAGCACTTCCCGGGCAAGCTCGAGCTCTACCTCGCGCTGCTGGACAAGCACTGCGACGCCCTGGTCGACGGCACCCGCGCCGCGCTGGAGGCGACCACCGACAACAAGCAGCGCGTCGCCGCGACCATGGAGGCGTACTTCCACTACGTCTCCAGCGAGTCCGGCGCGTTCCGGCTGGTGTTCGAGTCGGACCTGACCAACGACCCGGCGGTCCGCGAGCGGGTGGAGCGCGCCACCGACCTGAGCGCCACGCTGGTCTCCAAGGTGATCGCCGAGGACACCGACCTGCCGGAGGCGGAGGCCAAGCTGCTGGCCGTCGGCGTCTGCGGGATGGCCCAGATCACCGCCCGCTACTGGCTCTCGCAGGACGCCGAGATCCCCAGCGAGGAGGCGGTCCGGCTGGTCGCCAGCCTGGCCTGGCGCGGCCTGAAGGGCTTCCCGATGCACCCCGCGCAGGACGGCGTCGCCCAGCCCGGCGAGTGACCGCCCGGCCGCCGCGGAATCAGCCCTGAGCGGAGCGCCCCCGGACCTTCACCGCCGAGCCGCCCCGCTGCCTTAAGGTGAGCCCGTACGGCGCGCCCGTCCGCGAACAGCGGTTCGAGCGCGTGCTGCCAGCTACCGGAGGGACGGAAGCCGTGGAGGTCAAGATCGGCGTGCAGAACGCGAACCGGGAGATCGTCCTGGAGAGCGCGCAAACTGCCGAAGAGGTCGCGGACGCGGTCGCCAAGGCCCTGGACGGCACGGCGAAGCTCTTCTCGCTGGCCGACGAGCACGGCCGCCGGGTGCTCATCCCGGCCGACCGTCTCGCCTACGTGGAGATCGGCGAGCCGAGCATCCGCAAGGTCGGCTTCGGCACGCTCTGAGCCTGCTCGACCGGTGCCCCGTTCCCCCGCCGGGGGGACGGGGCACCGTGCTGTCCGCCTGCTCCGCGTACGAGGGGCCGGCGGCGGGTATGGCGTGGGTGCCGCATCCTCGCACCCCCGGGAGGCAGTCCGATGCTCTGGGAGACGACCGCCTTCGTCCTGATCGGCCTGGCCGTCGGCGCGGCCGCGCTGCGGCTGTTCCCGGACCTGTTCCCCGGCCCGCGGGCGCTGACCGTCGGCACCGCACTGGTCGCCGCCGTGCTGGCCGGCCGGCTCTCGCACTACGTGCTGGACGGGAACGCGCCCGTGGTGCAACTGCTGATCTCGGCCCTGGTGTCGGCGCTGCTGGTGTCGGTACCGGCCCGCCCGGACCTGGCCCCGCACCCGCGCGGCCGGCACCGGCACGGCCGGCGGGTCGGGCACGGCCGGCGGGTCGGGCACGGCTAGCGGGTCAGGCCCGGCCGACGCGCGCCAGGAGGCCAGGGTGGGTCAGGAGGCCAGACCCAGCGCGGCCATCCGGCGGGTGTGCGACTCGGTGATCCGGTTGAACATCTTGCCGACCTCGACCAGGTCGAAGCCCGCCACCTGGGCGCCGCCGACCAGCAGGTTGGAGAGCGCGTCCCGCTCGGCGACCACCCGCTGGGCCTGGCTGAGTGCCTCGCCCATCAGCCGCCGGCCCCACAGGGCGAGCCGTCCGCCGACCCGCGGGTCCTCGGCGATCGCCTGCCGCACCCGGTCCACCGCGAACTGGGCGTGCCCGGTGTCGGACATCACGCTCAGCACCAGCTCCCGGGTGTCGTCGTCCAGCCGGACCGCCACCTCGCGGTAGAAGTCGGTGGCGATGGAGTCGCCGACGTACGCCTTGACCAGGCCCTCCAGCCAGTCCGAGGGCGCGGTCATCCGGTGGAAGGCCTCCAGCGGCTCCACGAACGGGTCCATCACCTCGGTCGGGTCGGCGCCCACCTCGGCCAGCCGGTCGTGCAGCAGCTGGTAGTGCTGGAACTCGGCGGAGGCCATCCGGGCCAGTGCGGCCTTGTCCTCGATCCCGGGCGCGAACTTGGCGTCCTCGGCCAGCCGTTCGAAGGCGCTCAGCTCGCCGTAGGCCAGCGCGCCCAGCAGGTCGAGCACCGCCGCGCGGTACTGCGGGTCGGCCGCCCGGGCCTCCCAGCTGCCGATCGAGTCGGGGACGGCGTCGCCAGATTCCTGAGTCTCCATGGCACAGACCTTAGTGGCCCGTACCCGCCCGAGGCCCGGCCGGACCTGCTCCGCCACCCGGGCGGGGCCGGTCGGAGTAGTACCCGTCACGTGTTCGAGTCGTCGCTTGACTGTATGGTGGTACCGAGGCCAGGTGTAGGCGCGGCCCGTCCGTTCAATCGGCAGGCCGCGCAGTCGTGCCCCGGCGGCATCAGCCGCCCGGTACGAAACACACCCGGCGCTCACGTACGCGGATGCCCGGTCGGAGACCCGATCGGCTCCGACCTGGCCCGAGCCTCGGGCCCAGGCACCGCATCAGGCCGAGCGAGGGCCGCCGCGAACCGCGCCAGGAGCGCCGGGCCGCGCGACCCCCTCACGGGACACCCTCCCCCGCGCCGCCCGCCCGACGCGCCCCGGTTCGGGGCTGCCCGGGTACGGCAGGACGCGCTCGGACTCGGCCCTCCACATGGAAGAGGCAGCACCCTGTCCACCACCGCTGAACCCACCAAGACCACTTTCCGGGAACTCGGGATCCTCCCGGAGACGGCCGAGGCCCTGGAGGCCGTCGGCATCGTCCACCCGTTCCCGATCCAGGAGATGACCCTGCCGGTCGCGCTGACCGGCCACGACGTCATCGGCCAGGCCAAGACCGGCACCGGCAAGACCCTCGGCTTCGGCCTCCCGCTGATCGAGCGGGTCGTCGTGCAGGCCGACGTGGCGGCCGGCCGGGCCACCGCGGAGCAGCTCACCGAGAGCCCGCAGGCGCTCATCGTGGTGCCCACCCGCGAGCTGTGCACCCAGGTCACCAACGACCTGCAGACCGCCGGCAAGGTCCGAAACGTCCGCGTCCTCGCCGTCTACGGCGGCCGGGCGTACGAGCCGCAGGTCGAGGCGCTGAAGAAGGGCGTCGACATCGTCGTCGGCACCCCCGGCCGCCTGCTCGACCTGGCCGGGCAGCGCAAGCTCGACCTCTCGCAGGTCCGCGCGCTGGTCCTGGACGAGGCCGACGAGATGCTCGACCTGGGCTTCCTGCCGGACGTCGAGAAGATCATCACCATGCTGCCCGCCAAGCGGCAGACCCTACTCTTCTCCGCCACCATGCCCGGCCAGGTCATCTCGCTGGCCCGCCGGTACATGAGCCAGCCCACCCACATCCGCGCCGCGGCGCCGGACGACACCGGCGCCACCGTCGCCAACATCGAGCAGCACGTCTTCCGTGCGCACTCGCTCGACAAGGTCGAGATGGTCTCGCGCATCCTGCAGGCCGACGGCCGCGGGCTGGCGATGATCTTCTGCCGCACCAAGCGCACCGCCGCCGACGTCGCCGAGCAGCTGACCAAGCGCGGCTTCGCGGCCGGCGCCGTCCACGGCGACCTCGGGCAGGGCGCCCGCGAGCAGGCGCTGCGCGCCTTCCGCAACGGCAAGGTCGACGTGCTGGTCTGCACCGACGTCGCCGCCCGTGGCATCGACGTCGAGGGCGTCACGCACGTCATCAACTACCAGTGCACCGACGACGAGAAGACCTACCTGCACCGGGTCGGCCGCACCGGCCGCGCCGGCGCGTCCGGTACCGCCGTCACCCTGGTCGACTGGGACGACATCCCGCGCTGGCAGCTGATCAACAAGGCGCTGGACCTGCCGTTCAACGAGCCGGAGGAGACCTACTCCAGCTCGCCGCACCTCTACGAGCTGCTGCGCATCGCGCCGGGCACCAAGGGCATCCTGCCCCGCTCCGAGCGCACCCGGGCCGGCCTGGCCGCCGAAGAGGTCGAGGACCTCGGCGAGACCGGTCAGCGCAACGCCCGCAGCAGCAGCGGGACCGGCGGCGGCAACGGCCGCGGTCGGCGCGGCGGGGCTCCCGAGACCCCGGCGCCCGCCGAGCGTCCGGCCCGCAAGGCGCGCGAGCGGCGCCGCACCCGCAGCGGCGGCCTCGCCCCCGCCGGCGAGCTGACCGCCGAGACCACCGCCGTCCCCGTGGACGCCCCCGCCGACGCCCGGAGCCCGCGCAAGCGCAGCCGCAACCGCCGGTCCGGCGCTGCCGCGGTGGAGGCGGTGGCGGTCGACACCGTGACCGTCGAGGCTCCGGCCGCCCCGGTCGCCCCGGCTGTCGAGACCGTCGAGGACACGGCCGCCCGCTCCCCGCGCAAGCGCACCCGCCGTGGCGGCGGCGCCCAGCCGGTGACCGAGGCCGTGGCCGAGACCGCGGTCGTCACCGCGACCGAGACCGCGACCGAGACCGCGACCGAGACCGTGGCCGAGACCGTCGAGGCCCCGGCCGCGCCGGTCGCGACCGCCGACGCCCCGGTGTCGTCCCGCGTCCCGCAGCGCCGCCCGGTCCGCAAGCCGATCACCTCGCTGGTCGACGAGCCGTCGGTCCGGACCCCGGACGAGGCCCCGGCCCGGACCCCGCGCAAGCGCACCGCCCGCAAGGCGGACGTCTCCCCGGTGGAGGAGACCGTGGTGACCGAGGCTCCGGCCGAGGCTCCCGCGGCGCGCGTCCCGCAGAAGCGTCCGGCCCGCAAGCCGGTCGCCGCGCCGGTCGACGAGACCCCGGTGTCCGAGGCCGCCGTCGAGGCCCCGGCCCCGCGCAGGCGCGCGGTCCGCAAGGCCACCACCTCCGTGGTGGAGACCCCGGCCGCGCCCGTCGACGAAACCCCCGTGGCCGAGGCCGCCGCCACCGTCGAGGCCCCCGCCCCGCGCAGGCGCGCCGTCCGGAAGGCGACCACCTCCGTGGTGGAGACCCCGGCCGAGCCGGTGGAGACCGAGGTCGCCCCGGCCCCGCGCAAGCGGGCCACCCGGAAGGCCGCCGCGCCCGTCACCGACGCCGCCCCGGCGGCGGACGAGGCGGTCCCGGCGCCGCGCAAGCGCACCGCCCGCAAGGCGGCCGCCGCCGCACCGGTCGAGGCCGACGCCGAGACCGCCCCGGCTCCGCGCAAGCGTGCCGTCCGCAAGGCGACCACCACCGACGAGCCGGCGGCCCCGCGCAAGCGGGCCACCCGGAAGACCGCCGCCGCGGCCGAGTCCTCCGCCGAGGAGATCCCGGCCCCGCGACGCACCCGCAAGGCCGTCGAGCAGTAACCCGCACCACCCCGACCGGGGAGGGCCCGACCACCACGTCGGCCCTCCCCGTCGGCATTCCCGCCCCCGGGGCACCCCCGCCACACCACCTCCGACATCCGCCCCCACCACACCACCTCCGCCGCCCGTCCCCCGATCGCCCCACCCCCGCCCAGCCGCTCGCCATCCCCGCCCCGCCACACCACCTCCCGTCTCCGCCCCCCACTCCCCCACCCCGCCGTGCCCCTCACCCTCACCGCGCCACGCCACCTCCCATCTCCGCCCCCGGCTCCCCCACCCCCTACTGTTGGCCTCGGGTTTCGGGCGATCTGAGAGGTGCCGGGCATGAGTACGCCGCCGTTCCTGACCTTGCCGGAGTGCGCGCGGGCGGTCCGCCTCGCGGGGTGGGCCGCGTTGTGGGCGGAGCCGACGGGGCCGGTCGCCGGGACGGCGTTGCTGGTGCCGGGGTTCACCGGCAGCAAGGAGGACTTCGTCGCCCTGCTGGAGCCGCTGGCCGACGCGGGCTTCCGGATCGTCGCCGTGGACCAGCGCGGCCAGTACGAGACCGGCGGCCCCGACGACCCGTCGGCCTACGCGACCGCGGCCCTCGGCGCGGACGTCCACGCCCTGACCGCCGAGATCCTCCGCCGTACCGGGGACGAGGCGATCCACCTGCTCGGCCACTCCTTCGGCGGCCACGTGGTCCGCGAGGCGGTGCTGCAGGACGCCCGCCCGTGGCGCTCGCTGACGCTGCTGTCGACCGGCCCGGCCGCGATCGATCCCTCGGAGGCGGCCCGTACGAAGCTGCTGCTGGACGCCCTGGAGTCGATGGACCTGGAGTCGATCTGGCAGGTGATGCAGCAGCTGGACGAGGGCAAGAACCCGCCGCCGAGCCGCGCGGTGGCGGAGTTCCTGCACCGGCGCTGGCTGGCGAACGTCCCGCAGTCGCTGAAGACCACCGGCGCGCATCTGGTCTCCGCCCAGGACCGGGTGGACGAGCTGGCCGCGGTCGGCCTTCGGACCCACGTGGTCTCCGGCACGCAGGACTATGCCTGGCCGGTGCCGGAGCAGTCCGCGATGGCGGAGCGCCTGCACGCCCGTCGCACGGTGGTGGCCGGCGCCGGCCACTCGCCGAACGCCGAACGCCCGGCCGAGACCGCCGCCGCGCTGGCCGCCTTCTGGACCGCCTGACCCGGGACACACCCCGCCGCGGGCCCGCTTCGGCCCCAACCACCGCCCCTTGCAGGCTTACTGACGTCCACTCAGAAGTCGGCCGGGGTTTTCACGCGACACCGATCGTTAGGTCGGGTAATATTTGATTCTGTCCGGGATCACCACACCCTCCGTCGGTCGCACCCTCCGGCCGCCGAAACCACGGATTTACGGGCGGGCAACCGCCCGTTAGCAGCGTCGCGGCACTGTGGACGAATGAGGCACCGTCGCCTCCCTCCAGTGCCACAAGGGGAGTGCCACCAAGGCAGTCCTGCCCGAGAGTAGGGGGAGCGACAGGGGTGTCAGTACCTGACGTCCGACTCAACCAGTGCCGGCGAGCCATCGGGAGATGGCCGACCGTCGGCCGAGTCCGCCTCGGATACCGAGGTCGGGAAGGGAGAGGCCCATGCGTTTCGAGATCCTTCGCCTGGATCACGCGGGAGCGGAGACCGATCGGCTGATCGCCGACGCGGAGACCGTCTCCGAATATGTGAAGGCCGCCGCGCTCACCGGTGAACGCCTGTACATCCGGCCGTGCAAGGCCGTGTGAGCGGAAGCGGACCGGCCGCCGCGCCGTCCGACGTTCCGATACCCGGCTGACGCCCCGTCACCGCAGGGAGAACCCTGGGATGGCGGGGCGTCAGTGTGTTCGGATCCGCCCGCGCGTGTTCGCATGATCCGACCTGCGGGGGTTTGACGCCGCCCCGCTGGGGACATCACCCAAGCCGGGCCCGGGCTGGCGCCGGGGGCGGCTCGCGACGCACCCCTTACGGGTGATCGTCCTTGACGCGGCAGTCCGGAGGGAGGACCGTTGTCGGTTATGAGGGGCGAGCCAAGCTGCCCGAGGTGCGCCGGTCGGGTCCGCGCCCCCGGTCTCTTCTCCGACACCTGGCAATGCGACCAGCACGGTGCCGTGTACCCGATGCAGCCCGTGCTGCCCCCGAGCGTCGAGGCGTTGAACGTCGCGGTGAACCGTTCGCAGGTGCCGGTCTGGCTGCCCTGGCCGCTGCCGGTGGGCTGGCTGTTCACCGGGATCGCGCACGCCGGCGACGACCTGTCGGGCGCCCGGGCGACGGCGGTGGCCTGCTCCGGCCCGGCTCCGCTCGGCGGTTTCGGTGAACTGGTCCTGGTGGCCGAGGAGTTGGGCGTCGGCCTGGGCGCGCGCTACGCGGGCCTGGACGGTCCCGACCCGGGCGAGTCGGTGGCCCTGTACAAGCCGGCCGACGCCAAGCTGATGGCCGCGGGCCGGCCGACCCCGATGTTCCACGTGCCGCAGGCACCGGACGACCGCGCGGTCTACGTGGGCGAGGCGCGCGGCCTGTGGCTGTGGGCGATCGCCTGGCCCGAGCAGTCGGCCCTGCTGATGCACGACGAACTGGTGTTGACCGACCTCCGTGACGCGGGCGCCGAACTCGGCCTGCTCCCCTGCGGAGCGCTCTCCCCCCGCCTGCTCGGCTGAGGCCCGCGGGCGGCTCCCTATCCTGGGCGGCATGCGTATCGATCTGCACGCCCACAGCAATGCCTCGGACGGCACCGACTCCCCGGCCGAGCTGGTCGCCAACGCGGTGGCCGCGGGGCTGGACGTGGTGGCGCTGACCGACCACGACACGGTGGCCGGGTACGGCGAGGCGGCCGCGGCGGTGGCCGGGACGGGGCTGACCCTGGTGCCGGGCGCCGAACTCTCCTGCCACGTCGGCGGGATCAGCCTGCACCTGCTGGCGTACCTGTTCGACCCGACGGAGCCGGAGTTCGCGGCGGAGCGCGAGCTGGTGCGCACCGACCGGTTCCGGCGCGGCCGGGCGATCGTGGAGCGCTGCCGGGAGCTGGGCGCGCCGATCAGCTGGGAGCAGGTGCAGCGGATCGCCGGGGCGGGCTCGGTGGGCCGTCCGCACATCGCCTCGGCGCTGGTGGAGGCCGGCGTGGTGGCGACCGTCTCGGACGCGTTCACCGCGGAGTGGCTGGCCAACGGCGGCCGGGCGGACGTCCGCAAGCACGAGACCGATCCGACGGTGGCGGTGCGGCTGGTGCGGGCGGCGGGCGGGGTGCCGGTGTTCGCGCACCCGGGGGCGGCGAAGCGCGGGGAGACCGTGTCGGACCAGGTGATCGCGGACCTGGCGGCGGCCGGCCTGGGCGGCCTGGAGGTGGACCACACCGACCACGACGAGGAGACCCGGGCGCACCTGCGCGGCCTCGCTGCGGAGCTGGGCCTGCTGGTGACCGGGTCGAGCGACTACCACGGCAGCCGCAAGACGGTCCGGCTGGGCGAGTACACCACCGACCCGGCGGTGTACGAGGCGCTGGTGGCGCAGGCGACGGGGGCGAAGCCGATCACCGGGTGACCCGTTCGGCGCGTCCCCCGTCCGCGGGCGGCCGGGGCGCGCACAATGCCCGGTATGGGCGGCTTCGCGGACGGCAAGGTCTTCGGATCGCTGTTCGTCACGCTGTTCGTGATCATGGATCCGCCGGGCACCATCCCGATCTTCCTGGCGCTCACCTCGGGGCGCGCGCACCGGGTGCAGCGCCGGATGGCCTGGCAGGCCGCGGCGGTGGCGCTCGGGGTGATCACCTGCTTCGGACTGTTCGGGCAGCAGATCCTCAGCTACCTGCACGTCTCGATCCCGGCGCTGCAGGTCTCCGGCGGGATCCTGCTGCTGCTGATCGCGCTGGACCTGCTGACCGGGAAGATCGAGGAACCGACCCAGACCAAGGACGTCAACGTGGCGCTGGTGCCGCTGGGCACCCCGCTGCTGGCGGGGCCCGGGGCGATCGTCGCGGTGATCCTGGCGGTGCAGCAGGCCGACGGCTCGGCGCAGTACGTGGCGGTGTGGTCGGCGATCGTGGCGATCCACGTGGTGCTCTGGCTGACCATGCGCTTCTCGCTGGTGATCATCCGGGTGATCAAGGAGGGCGGCGTGGTGCTGATCACCCGGCTGTCCGGCCTGCTGCTGTCGGCGATCGCGGTGCAGCTGGTGGCCAGCGGGGTGTTCGGCTTCATCGACGCCTACCCCGCGCAGGGCTGACGGAGCGTCAGTCCAGCGGGACGCCGCGGCGCTGCGGGTCGCGCAGGTCGGTGCCCTGCTGCAGCCAGCGCTCCTCCAGGGCGGCGGCGCCCTGGACCCGCTTGAAGGCGGCCTCGTTGGGGGTCATCGGCAGCAGCGGCAGGAAGCGGACCGGGTCGGCGGGGGCGGGCAGGTCGAGGTCCTCCACCAGGCCGCCGGGCTCGGCGGCCAGCACCGAGGTGAACGGGGCGCCGGCCCACAGCGGGGAGCCCAGGTCGAGCGAGCCGCCGGGGGCCACCACCAGGCCCTCCACCTGCGGGCTGGCGGCGAAGACGGCGAGCGCCTTGTGCGCCTCGTCGCGGCCGCCGCGGACGGTGAGCACCAGTTCGACCCGCGGGCCGCGGACCGGGTCGGCGACCGGGGCGGCGGGGTCGGCCATCGGCGCGGCGGACATCCCGAGGGTGGCGTAGCGGACCAGGCCGTCGGCGTCCGGGCCGAAGCGCAGCACCTCGATCCGGTCCGCGCCGAGGAAGGTCACCGCGGCCCGGCCGGTGGGTTCGCCGAAGGTGGTGATCAGCCGCGCCTCGACGGCGGTGAGCACGTCCTGGCGGGTGGGGCCGGAGCCGGCGTCCGGGTCGGAGAAGTCGCCGAAGAGCGGGAAGTCGTGCGCCATGACGCGACCTTAGCGCGATCTTTACCGAGGAGTTGGCCCACCCGGGGGCCTCGGCGGGGCAGGAACCGTTAATATGGGCGGCTGGCCTTGTGAACACCAACCAGGGCCCAACGGCCCGCCCGGGGCCCCGGCGTGGAGGAGGTGGTCACGGTGGATAGCAGTCGACCATGCAGTACCGGCAGCTCTCCCTCGGCCACCCGGCTCCGCCGTCACTTCGGCTGAACCAGGCACCCGCGCAGCGTCGCGCCACGGCCCGGGAGAGCACCTTCCCCGGAGTCCGCACCTCGAAACACCGTACGCCAGCGGCGTTTTGACGATCCATCGGCTCCGGCGCCCACCGGTGTTTCCCACCGCCGCGCCCCCCACCCGCCGGGGCGCGCCGGTCCGGCCCTAGGAGCCTGCGCCATGTCGATGATGAACAACCTGCGCGCCGCCGTCGTCCGTCCCGCCCGCCGCCGTGCCGACGACGCGGGCTACCCGCTGCACCCCGGCCACACCCCGTCCGCCGTGGTCGACTGCGCGGTCTACCACGAGGGCAAGCGGGCCGGGGAGAGCTGCAGCCCGCGCGAGGCCGCCCGCCAGGTGAAGGCCGCGCAGGCGGCCGGGCCCGGCTCGTTCAGCTGGATCGGGCTGCACGAGCCGACCGAGGCCGAGTTCGAGGGCATCGCGCAGCGCTTCGGCCTGCACCCGCTGGCGGTGGAGGACGCGGTGCACGCGCACCAGCGCCCGAAGGTCGAGCGGTACGACGGCATGCTGTTCGCGGTCTTCAAGACGGTGCGCTACGTCGAGCACGAGCAGCTCACCCCGACCAGCGAGGTGGTGGAGACCGGCGAGCTGATGGTCTTCGCCGGGGCGGACTTCGTGATCACCGTCCGGCACGGCGCGCACTCCTCGCTGCGCGAGCTGCGCCACCGCCTGGAGGCCGACGCCGAGGGCACCGGCCTGCTCGCCATGGGCCCGGCCGCGGTGCTGCACGCCATCGCCGACCACGTGGTCGACAACTACCTGGTGGTCGCCGACCGGTTGCAGAACGACGTCGACGAGATCGAGTACGACGTCTTCGCCAACAAGGGCGGGCGCGGCGCCGACGTCGGCCGGGTGTACCAGCTCAAGCGCGAGGTGCTGGAGTTCAAGCGCGCCGTCACCCCGCTGCTGCGCCCGATGGTGCAGCTCTCCGAGCCGCTGCAGCGGCTGGTCGACCCGGAGATCCAGAAGTACTTCCGGGACGTCGCCGACCACCTGGCCCGGGTCGCCGAGCAGGTGCAGGGCTTCGACGAGCTGCTCAACTCGCTGCTCCAGGCCAACCTGGCGCAGGTCTCGGTGGCCCAGAACGAGGACATGCGCAAGATCACCGCCTGGGCGGCCATCTTCGCCGTCCCGACCATGATCACCGGCGTCTACGGCATGAACTTCGAGAACATGCCCGAGCTGCGCTGGACGTACGGCTACCCGACCGTGCTCGGCGTGATCGCCGTCATCTGCGTCGGCATGTACCGCGGTTTCCGCCGCAACGGCTGGCTCTGACGCCCGCGCCCCGACGGGGCGTCAGCGCCGCCCGGCGCGGGCCACCAGCACCAGGCCCGCGAGGATCAGGCCGACCGCCGGGTAGGCGGCGGCCGGCGGCCACTGGCCCAGCCACACGGCCGCGATCAGCGCCGCGCCCGGGGTCTCCAGCAGGATCGCCGTCGAGGTGACCGAGGGGCCCAGGGTGCGCACCACCCGGTTGCTCAGCGAGTGCCCGAGCAGCTGGGCGGCCACCATCAGCAGGAAGATCTGCCACCACACCCCGGCGGACCAGCCGGCCATCGAGGTGCCGGTCAGCAGACACACCGTCAGCAGCGCCACCGCGCAGGTCGCGTAGCAGACCAGGGTGTACGCGGTGGTCGACACCGTCCGGCGCACCTCCGCGCCCAGCAGCATGTACCCGGCCGCCGCGGCGCCCGCGCCCAGCGCCAGCGCGTCGCCGAGCAGCGCCCGCGGCGACACCGACAGGTCGACGCCGGTCAGCACCAGCACCCCGGCGAACGCCAGGCCGGTACCCAGCCACACCATCCGCGGCGCGCGGACGCCGAACAGCCGCATCAGCAGGATCGTCCACAACGGCGTGGTGGTGACCAGCGCCGTCGCCGAAGCCACCGAGGTCATCCGCAGGCTCGGCATCCACAGCGCGAAGTGCAGCGCCAGCAGCACGCCGGCCGCCATCGCCAGCAGCAGCGCGCGACGCGGGATCGCCCGCAGCTCCGCCGGGTGCCGCACCAGCGCGTACGGGCCGAGCACCGCCACCGACATGGCGTTGCGCCAGAACGCGATCGCCAGCGCCGGCGCGGCGGTGGCGCTGATCAGCGGGGCCGACAGCGAGATCCCGCCGATCGACACCGCGAGCAGCAACAGGTCGGTGCGCGGCAGTCGGGGCCGCTCGACGGGGGTGGCGAGGGTGGTCGCAGGTGCGGTGGTGGCGGGCCGGGCGGCGGGCACGGCTCTCCTTACGGTGCTCTGGCGGTACGGGAGGCCCCCCTACGGTAAGGGCTGTCCGCCACCGACGGCACTGTCGTCCCGGGGGATGGGACCGGCCGCGGACACCCAGGCCGTACGCTGTCCGCCATGGAGCGTACGACGGCCGCGAGCGCGGCAGACTTCCTCGACCGGGCACTGGTGGAAGAGGCCGCCAAGAAGTCCGGCCTGTTGTGGGTCCAGCCCGCCGGGGAGCCGTCCGCCCGCCCGCTCTGGCACGCCTGGCACGACGGCGCGGTGGTCGTGGTCGGCGACGGCGCCGAGCAGCCCCTGCACGGCCTCACCGCCGGCTCCACCGCCGCGGTGACGCTGCGCAGCAAGGACAAGTGGGGCCGCCTGGTCGCCTTCACCGCGACCGTCACCGCCGTCGACCCCGGCACCGCCGGCTGGGACGGCGCCGTCGAGGAGCTCAAGGGCAAGCGCCTGAACGCCCCCGACACCGACACCATCACCGACCGCTGGTCCCGCGAGTGCCGCGTCCTGCGCCTGACCCCCACCGGCCCGCTCACGCCCCTCCCCGAGGACTCGCTCGCCGCCGCCCCCATGCCCACCCCGGTGACGACCCGTCAGCCCATCCCGGCCGGCCTCCCGAAACTCCTCTTCAAGAAGCGCAAGCGCTAGCCCTCGCGGGCCGCGAGCCCTCCGCTCCGCGCGAGCCGCATCCCGCCCCGTCGGCCCCGCTCCGCGCGAGCCCCTGGCGTCATGCTCTCCGTCCCGTTCCCCTTCCCCTGCCTCCCCTTCCCGTCCCGCTCCCGCGCGAGCCGCAGGCTCCACACTCGCCCCGCCCGCTAGATTTGTCGGGTTAAGTCCGTTTTGGGAGGAGCTGCCGTGGCGGGGCCGGGAAGTCGGGTGTTCATCTCGCACCTCTCCGGGGTGGCCGTCTTCGACCCGAACGGCGACCAGGTCGGGCGGGTGCGGGACGTCGTGGTGACGCTGCGGCTGGGCGGCCGGCCCCCGCGGGTGCTGGGGCTGGTGATCGAGGTGATCGGGCGGCGCCGGATCTTCCTGCCGATGACCCGGGTGACCAGCATGGAGTCCGGGCAGGTGCTGAGCACCGGCCTGCTGAACATGCGCCGCTTCGAGCAGCGCCCGTCCGAGACCCTGGTCCTCGCCGAACTGCTGGACCGCACCGTCACCCGCACCAAGACCGCGGACGAGGTGACCGTCCTGGACGTCGCCATGGTGCAGACCCGGCTGCGCGAGTGGGAGATCGACCGGGTCTTCGTCCAGGTCGGCCGGCCCGGGCGGCTGCGCAAGGGCAAGGGCGAGCAGCTGCTGCTGGACTGGTCCGCCGTCACCGGCTTCTCGCTCACCGAGGAGGGCCAGGGCGCCGCCAACCTGCTCGCCACCTTCGAGCAGCTGCGCCCCGCCGACCTCGCCAACGTGATGCACCACCTGTCGTCCAAGCGCCGCGCCGAGGTCGCCGCCGCCCTCGACGACGACCGGCTGGCGGACGTCCTGGAGGAGCTGCCCGAGGACGACCAGGTGGAGATCATCGGCAAGCTGCAGGAGGAACGGGCCGCCGACATCCTGGAGGCGATGGACCCGGACGACGCCGCCGACCTGCTCTCCGACCTGCCCGCCGAGGACGCCGAACGGCTGCTGCGCCTGATGGAGCCGGAGGACGCCGAGGAGATGCGCCGCCTGCTCTCCTACGAGGAGGACACCGCGGGCGGCCTGATGACCACCGAGCCGATCGTGCTGGAGCCGGACGCGACCGTCGCCGAGGCACTGGCCCGGGTGCGGATCGCCGACACCAAGCCCGCGCTGGCCGCCCAGGTGTACGTCTGCCGGCCGCCCAACGAGACCCCGACCGGCACCTACCTCGGCACCGTGCACTTCCAACGCCTGCTCCGGGAGCCGCCGTTCACCCTGGTCGGCGCGCTGGTCGACGACGACCTCGACCCGCTGCCGCCGAACACCCCGCTGCCGCTGATCACCAGCTACCTGGCGACGTACAACATGGTGGCCGCCGCCGTGGTCGACGAGGGCGACCACCTGCTCGGCGCGGTCACCGTCGACGACGTGCTCGACCACCTGCTGCCCGAGGACTGGCGCGAGGGCGCGGTGCACGGCATCGCCGCCCGCGGCGACGTGCCGGACGACGAGACGAGCGGAGTACCCGGTGGACAGTGACCGCAAGAAGCGCGAGGAGACGCCGCGCCAGCGCCTCCAGGGCGAGCTGCGGGAACTCCGCCAGCTGCGCGAACTGCGCTCCCGCGAACGCGGCCGGGATCGCGACCGCCGCGAGGAACGCGCGCCGTCCGGCCCCGCCCGCTCCCGCCTGGACCAGCCGCGCACCGCCCGCCCCGGCCTGATCACGCTGCCCGCCTGGGACCCGGAGGCGTTCGGCAAGCTGTCCGAGCGGATCGCCCGCTTCCTCGGCACCGGCCGCTTCATCGTCTGGATGTCGGTGGTCATCGTGGCGTGGGTGGTGTGGAACACCCTGCTGCCGGACACCGTGCACTTCGACGACTACCCGTTCATCTTCCTCACCCTGATGCTCTCCCTGCAGGCCTCGTACGCCGCCCCGCTGATCCTGCTCGCGCAGAACCGCCAAGACGACCGCGACCGCGTCAACATGGAGCAGGACCGGGCCCGCAGCGACCGCAACATCGCCGACACCGAGTACCTCACCCGCGAGGTCGCGGCGCTGCGCCAGGGCCTGGGCGAGGTGGCGACCCGCGACTTCATCCGCTCCGAACTGCAGTCGCTGCTCAAGGAGATCGAGGACCTCCGGGAGTCCGCCGACAGGTTGTGACCGGCGGCACGCTACCGGCGAGTCGGGCGCGGCGCGCCGCGCCGTACCATCAACACATGGCCAACGAGACAGAGGTGGCGGCCGGGGTGACGGAGCAGTCCGTCCGCGAGGCCCTGGCGACCGTCCACGATCCGGAGATCAACCGCCCGATCACCGACATCGGCATGGTGAAATCCGTCGAGATCGGCGACGGCGGCGCGGTGCAGGTCGCGGTGTACCTGACCGTCTCGGGCTGTCCGATGCGCGAGACGATCACCCAGCGGGTCACCGACGCGGTCTCCCGCGTCCCGGGGGTCACCTCGGTGGCCGTCGAGCTCGACGTGATGAGCGAGGAGCAGCGCCGCGAGCTGTCCACGCTGCTGCGCGGCGGCGCGCCCGAGCGGGAGATCCCGTTCGCCAAGCCCGGCACCCTGACCCGGGTCTACGCGGTCGCCTCCGGCAAGGGCGGCGTCGGCAAGTCCTCGGTGACGGTCAACCTGGCGGCCGCGCTGGCCGCCGACGGCCTGAAGGTCGCCGTGGTCGACGCCGACATCTACGGCCACAGCATCCCCCGGATGCTGGGCGTCGAGGGCCGGCCCACCCAGGTCCAGGACATGATCATGCCGCCGTCCGCGAACGGCGTGAAGGTCATCTCGATCGGCATGTTCACCCCGGGCAACGCGCCCGTCGTGTGGCGCGGACCGATGCTGCACCGCGCCCTGCAGCAGTTCCTCGCCGACGTCTACTGGGGCGACCTCGACGTCCTGCTGCTCGACCTGCCGCCGGGCACCGGCGACATCGCCATCTCGGTCGCCCAGCTGGTCCCCAACGCCGAGATCCTGATCGTCACCACCCCGCAGATGGCCGCCGCGGAGGTCGCCGAGCGGGCCGGCACGATCGCGCTGCAGACCCACCAGAAGATCGTCGGCGTGATCGAGAACATGTCGGGCATGCCCTGCCCGCACTGCGACGAGATGATCGACGTCTTCGGCACCGGCGGCGGCCAGACCGTCGCCGACGCCCTCACCCGCACCGTCGGCGCCACCGTCCCCGTCCTCGGCTCCATCCCGATCGACGTCCGCCTCCGCGAGGGCGGCGACGACGGCCGCCCGGTCGTCCTCTCCACCCCCGAATCCCCCGCCGCCGCCGCCCTCCGCACCATCGCCGGCAAGCTCTCCGGCCGCCAGCGCGGCCTCTCCGGCCTCTCCCTCGGCCTCACCCCGAAGAACAAGTTCTGATCCACCCGCCGACGGCCCCGGGACGTGTGTCCCGGGGCCGTCGCATGTGCGCGCACGCCTGGTCCGGTGGCCCGGTCACGGGGTCAGGAAGGCGGCCGTGGCGTCGTCGTGGGTCTTGGTGCGGGGCCAGCGGTGGTGGTGCGGGTCGGTGCGTTCGAGGGCGCGGGTGTGGTCGATGAGGGCCTGTGGGCCGGCCTCGCGGAGGAGGGTGAGCAGGCCGGGCCAGTCGTCGGTGGCGAAGTCGTCGACGGGGCGGGCGGCGCCGTCGGTGAGCAGGGCGGCGTGCCGGAGGTCGGTCCAGGGGGCGCTGCCGGTGCGGGCGTGGGCGGCGGCGTCCGGGTTGGCGGCGGCGACCCAGTAGCCGTCGGAGGTGTTCATCGCCTCGCGCTGGGCGGCGGTGAGCAGGGCACGCCGCTCGCCGGCCGGCAGACCTTCCAACCGCCCTGCCAGTTCAAAACGTTGACGTGTCGTCACCTCGGAGACCCGGTGGTCGGCGACCACCCGCAGGCCGTCCGCCAGGTCGAGCAGGACGGTGGAGTCGGCCAGCACCAGCCACTCCAGCCGCTCGCCGCGCCGCCGCACCACCGCGACGGTGGCGCTCGGCGTCATCGGGTCGCCGAGGTCGCAGCCGCCCGCGTGCAGCCCGGCCGTCTCCGCGAGCGCGTCGGCCAGACACTCCGTCAGTTCTGCGTCCCGCTCGGCGGCGTGGCGCAGCAGCCGCACGCCGAGCGACCGGACGAACCACCCCACCCCGTGCACGCAGCCGGTGGGGGTGCCCTCGGGCAGCCCGGCGCCGTCGAGGACCAGCACGGTGTCGGGCCCGGCGAGCGCGTAGTCCTCGTTGGGGTGGGCGGTGCCGGGGGCGGTGGCGAGCGAGATCTGCACGGGCGGACTCCGGAACCGGGGCGGGTGGGGACGCCGTCCACTCGGCATGGACAGACGAGCACAAGGATCCCTTGGCCTGGCCCTGGTGGGAATCTCGGCCCCGGTCATGCTCCTCAGCGCGGCTTTCACACTGGAGCTGGAGGGCCCGATGCAGACCCATCCTGGTTTCCAGGACAACGCCGCCGGGCCGGCCGTGCTGCTCCTGGTCCCGGGTCTGCTGATGCTGCTCGCCGGCGCCGTCCTCGCGCTGCGCGCGGGCGGCCGGGCCCGCCGCATCGCGGTCGCCGCGGTCGCCGTGCCGTTGCCGGCCTTCGGCGTCTTCCGGATGACGGTGCTGGCCCCGATGCTCGCCTGCGACGGCAGCCGGATCTCCGCCCAGGACGACGGCTCCTACGTCTGCACCGACCTCTAGCCGACCTCCGTACCAGCCGTACCAGCTGCACCGGCCCCGGCAGGTCTCAGCGCCCGTCGTACGCCGCGAGGTCGGAGACCGCCGTGAAGCCGACGCCGTACGCGGAGACCGAGCGGCCGTAGGCGCCGATCAGGACGCCGGGGGCCTCGCCGGCAAGCACCCAGCCGTACTCGGACTCGCGGTAGCGGAAGGGCTGCGGGAGGCCGTTGACGGGGAGGGTGAGGGAGGACCAGGCGGACCCTTCGAGGTCGTCGGCGAGGTCCCAGGCGAGGGCGGTCTGCTGGTCGAGCCAGTTCTGGCGCAGCGTGCGGTCGAGGTTGCCGGGCCAGGTGGCGGCGAGCAGTCCGGCGCCGGCCAGCCAGGCGGCGGAGGAGGCGGAGGTGGCTTCCAGGGTGCCGGTGTTGTCGGAGCTGCGGCGGCCGGGGCGGCGGGCGACGGTGACCACCACGGCGAAGCGGCGGTGGTCGCGGCTGTCGGGCTGCCGGGCGGGCTCGTCGCCGTGCCCGAGGGTGCCGTAGTCGGGGACGCCGCCCTCCACGCTGCCCGGGTGCTGGCCGGTGCCGACCTGGCCGAGCCAGCGGCGGCCGGTCCAGCCCTCGTCGAGGCCGTACCAGGGGAAGTCGGCGGCCCGGTAGGGGACGAGCGGGTCGGCCGGCTTGGCCTGGGCTCCCACCGGGCGCGTGGTGACGGTGCCTCCGGTGTTGTGCGTGGCGTCCACTGCGGGTCTCCTCGGCTGTGCGCTCCTGCCACGGGCGGGGCTCCATGGTGGCGCACCGCGGCCCCTCCGTCCGGCAATCCGGGCCCGACACGGCCGGGTGTGACCGACGGCACGGACGGACGGCACGGGTGCCGCCGTCCTGGGAGGTAGTCGCAACGATAGCGGCGGGAACGCGAACGCCCCGCCTGCTCGGGCGGGGCGTCGGAGTGCGGGGCGGGGCGCGTCAGGTGGCGTCCGGGTCGAACGGGGGGCGCTCGCCGGCCGCCAGGCTCGGGCTCGCGGCGCCGACCTTGATGAAGTCGGCGGGGGCCACCGAGGCGGTGGGCGTGGGCGTCGAGGACGGTGCGGGTTCCCCGTTCAGCGCCGACTTCAGGTCGACGCCGTCCTTGAGGTCCTTCAGCCCGAGCGGGTCCTCGCTGTCGCCGAGCAGCTGCTTGCGCACGAAGGTCTTCGGGTGCAGGTCCTCGAACTCGAAGTTCTGGAACTCCGGGCCGAGCTCGTTGCGGATGTCCTGCTTGGCGCTGTCCGCGAAGGAGCGCAGCTTGCGCACCAGCGCCATGGTGTCCTGGATCAGCTTGGGAAGCTTGTCCGGACCGAAGATCACGATGGCCATGACGAGGATCGTCAGGACCTCCAGTCCGCCTATGTCTCCGAACACCTGAACTCCCCAGCACCCGACAACGCTGAACCAAGAGTAAACGCGGGCGGCCGATCCGCGGCCTCCTGCTCATGAAGCCGTGGTGAAGACCACCCGGGCGACCGCCGTCCCAACGGGTCGGGCCGGTGAGGGCAGGCTAGCGCAGCAGTTGGCGCGGGTCACCGGTGGGCGACGGAGCCGGGCTGGCCTGCTGCCGGGCGGCGCGCATCGGGTAGTCCTGGACGTCGACCGGCTGCTGGGCGTTGACCGGGACGATCGCCCCGCCGACCGGGGTGATGGTGGTGGGCTGGCGGTTGGTGCCGGCCTGGCCGTTGGGGAGGCCGCCGACCCCGCCGAGGGTGACCGCGGCGACCGAGAACGCCCCGGCGGCGGCGAACACCAGGCGGCGTCCGCGCGGCGCGGCCGGGCGGACGGAGGGCAGCTCGCCGAGCGCGGCGGCCAGCGGACGCGGCATCGCGGCCGGGCGGCGCGCCCCGAAGGCCGGCCGGGAGCCGAACGGCCCGGCGGCCCGCGGATCGATCCCGGGTATCGGGGCCTCCGCCCCGAGCGCCCCGCCGCCGAAACCGGAGCCGGAGCCGAACGAGCCGCCGGTGAGCCGGCTGCCGCCGAACACCCCGCCGGACGCGCCCGGGCCGTCCGGACCGGAGTCCTCGTCGGGCAGCGCGGCGACGGCCATCAGACGGGCCATCAGGGCCGCCGACGGGCCGGGCGTGCCGGTGCCGGTCAGCATCCGCTTGACCGAGCGGGCCTCGTCCGCCTCCGCCAGGCAGTCCGGACAGGTGGCCAGGTGGGCCTGCACCCGCTCGCGGGCGTCATGGCCCAACTCGCCGTCCAGGTACGCCGAGAGGCGGTCGCCGAGATGGTGCTCCTCGGCGGCCGGCTCGACCGGACGGACCGTCACGGCGCGCAGCTCGGGCGCCGCCGGGGCCGGCTCGGCCCGGCGGGCGAGTGCCCACCGCGAGCGGCCGGTGGCGTCCGCGCGCTCGGGGGCGCGATCGTTCATGACCCCCTCCGGTCGCTGCCGCCGGGCTCCGCGCCGACCGGCACGGGCTCGACCGACCCGCCACGGCGGGAACGGCCCTCGGCGGTGTTCGGCGCCCGGTGCTTGAGGGCGGCCCGCAGGTGCGAGCGGCCACGGTGGATCCGGCTGCGGACGGTGCCCAGCTTCACCCCGAGGGTGGCGGCGATCTCCTCGTACGACAGTCCCTCGATGTCGCAGAGCACCACCGCGGCCCGGAACTCCGGGGCCAGGGTGTCCAGCGCCTGCTGGACGTCCGCGTCGAAGTGGGTGTCGCTGAAGTGCTGCGCCGGGCTGGGCTCGCGGCTGGCCAGGCGCTCCGCGGCGTCCTCGGCGAGCGAGTCGAAGCGGATCCGCTGGCGGCGGCGCACCATGTCCAGGAACAGGTTGGTGGTGATCCGGTGCAGCCAGCCCTCGAAGGTGCCGGGCGTGTAGGTGGAGAGCGAGCGGAACACCCGCACGAAGACCTCCTGCGTGAGGTCCTCGGCGTCGTGCTGGTTGCCCGTCAGCCGGTAGGCCAGGCGGTAGACCCGGGCGCTGTGCGCCTCGACGATCTCCTCCCAGCTGGGCGGCGTCCAGCCCTGCGCGTCAGGCCCCTCGGCGAAGGACGCGAGCGTGCCGGCGACCTCGGGCGCCGTGCCGTCGGCTGCGGTCGGCTCATCTAGGGGGGAGTGCACAGACTGGTTCATCACGGGCTTCGGCGTACGGGCCGACGTGGTGCCGCGGGAGTGCCGCTGCACAGGGACGTCGCCCTCGGCCACACCTCCTCGGTCGGCTCTTCTGCCCAGCAGAGCCACCACCATATCCACCTCACCTGTCAAGCCAGGATAAGAGCGGTCGAACAACCGCCTCCGCGGGCGGCCGCGCCACCCATGGAAGAACAACGGCCAGCCGTCGAACGCGGTTCCCGGGCGGCCAGTAGTCTGTCGGCTGGAATTGTCGACTTCCCCCGTCGGCACCTGCGCTCCGGAAGAGGCAGCCATCACCGAGTTCGGGCCCGAGCGAGCGGCGCTCGCCGACACCTACGTCGGCGAGGACGCGGTGCTGACCTACGCCCGGGCCCTCTCCGCCCGCACCGGGATACGCGCCATCGGCCCCAGCGGCGGCGCCGCGCTGCGGCTGCTCGCCGCCGCGCTCGACGCCAAGGCGGTCGCCGAGATCGGCACCGGCACCGGGGTGTCCGGCGTCTACCTGCTGCGCGGCATGCGGGCCGACGGCGTGCTCACCACCGTCGACTCCGAGCCGGTCCGCCAGCAGTACGCCCGCGAGGCCTACCTCGCTGCCGGTTTCGCCGCCAACCGCGCCCGCTTCATCCCCGGCCGCGCCCGCGAGGTGCTCCCCCGGCTCGCCGACGGCCAGTACGACCTGGTGTTCTGCGACGGCGACCCGGCCGAGTCGCGGTTCTACCTCGCCGAGTCGCTGCGCCTGCTCCGCCCGGGCGGCATGGTCTGCTTCGAAGGCGTCTTCCAGGAGGGCCGACTGGCCGAACCCCTGGTCGACGACCCGCAGACCCACGCGGTCCGCGAACTGGTCGCCGACATCCGGGAGAGCGACCTGCTGCTGACCGCACTGCTGCCGGTCAGCGACGGCCTGCTCTGCGCGGTCAAGCGCTGACCGCACCGCGGGAACCCCGGCCCGCACCGCCGGAACAGCACCGCGGGAACGCGGAACGGGCCCGGATCCCTGAGTGGGATCCGGGCCCGTCGCACACCTCCGGGCTGCGGAGGTGGAGGGCAGCAGCCAGAGGTCAGCCGCAGGCCTTCTTCAGCGCCTCGCCCAGCGCGTCGGCCTCGTCCGGCGTCAGCTCCACCACCAGGCGCCCGCCCCCTTCGAGCGGAACTCGCATGATGATGCCCCGCCCCTCTTTGGTGACCTCAAGCGGGCCGTCACCCGTCCGCGGCTTCATGGCCGCCATGCTCGTTCCCCTTCCTGCAACCGTTCAGGTACGCACCGGCAGTCCGTCCACCGCCGGCATCGAACGCATTGATCGGAAGCCATTATCCCGCATGCGACCGCTGGATGACCAACATCACTCTCTGCGCCAACCCGCTCCAAGCGGCCGCAAAGCGTCGATTACCTGCCGAAAGCGACACCGCGCCGCACTCCGACACGCCTGCTCGGGGTGCGGCAGCTCACACTTCGCCCGAACGGTACTCCCCCGCCGCGCCCGCCTCCGGCATGCTGACCCGCAGGGCCCGCCGACCACCCAGGCGGCCCCCCAGCAGCCCACCGCGACCCGGGAGCCCTCACCCATGTCCGACACCGTGCGCTACGAGCGCGACGGCGCCCTCGCCGTCCTCACCATCGACCGCGCCGACGCCATGAACGCCCTCGACGTCGCCACCAAGGTCGCCCTCCGGGACGCCGTCACCACCGCCGCCGAGGACCCCTCGGTCCGCGCCGTGCTGCTCACCGGCGCCGGCGACAAGGCCTTCTGCGTCGGCCAGGACCTCAAGGAGCACCTCGGCCTGCTCAAGCACCAGCAGGAGACCGGCGAAGGCGCCCTGCGCACCGTCGCCGAGCACTACAACCCGCTGGTCCGCGCCCTGGCCGGGATGCGCAAGCCGACCGTCGCCGCGGTCAACGGCATCGCCGCGGGCGCGGGCGCGTCGCTCGCCTTCGCCTGCGACTTCCGGATCCTCGCCGACACCGCGGGCTTCAACACGTCCTTCGCGGGCGTCGCCCTCACCGCGGACTCCGGCGCCTCCTGGACCCTCCCCCGGCTGGTCGGCCACGCCCGGGCCACCGAGCTGCTGATGCTCCCCCGCACCGTCCGCGCCGACGAGGCGCTCACCCTCGGCCTCGCCACCCGCATCGTCCCTGGTGCCGAACTCGCCGCCACCGCGCACGAGTTCGCCCTCACCCTGGCCAACGGTCCGACCGTCGCCTACGGCGCGATCAAGGAGTCGCTGGCCTACGGCGCCTCGCACTCCCTGGACGAGCTGCTGGACAAGGAGGACGAACTCCAGACCCTGGCCGGCAACAGCGAGGACCACCAGATCGCCGTCGACGCCTTCCTCGCGAAGCGCAAGCCGGACTTCGTGGGCCGCTAGGGCGGGTCTTCCGGATCACGGCGCCCGCCCGGCGTGATCCGGAAGACCCGCCCTGGGGCACCGGACGGAGCGCCGCGTCCCGCGAGGGGCGCGGGCTACCGGGCGTGGCAGTCGGCCAGGTGGTCGTTGACCAGTCCGCAGGCCTGCATCAGGGCGTAGGCCGTGGTCGGCCCGACGAAGCGGAACCCGTTCTTCTTCAGGTCCTTGGCCAGTGCCGTCGACTCCGGGGTCACCGCCGGCACGTCCGCGAGCGTCGCGGGTGCCGGACGGGCCGGGTCGCCCGCGTGGCGCCACACCAACTCGTCCAGCCCGACGCCGAGTTCGATCGCGGCCCGGGCGTTGGCGATGGTCGCCTCGATCTTCGCGCGGTTCCGGATGATCCCCGCGTCGCCGAGCAGCCGCTCGACGTCGGCCGGGCCGAACCGCGCCACCGCCTCGATCGAGAAGCCCGCGAACGCGGCCCGGAAGCCCTCCCGGCGGCGCAGGATCGTGATCCAGGAGAGGCCGGACTGGAAGGCCTCCAGCGAGATGCGTTCGAAGAGCGGCTGGTCCCCGTGCACCGGCCGGCCCCACTCGGTGTCGTGGTAGACCCGGTAGTCGTCCGTCGAGTCCCCCCACCCGCACCGTCGCAGCCCGTCGGCGCCGAGCACCGCGCCACTCACGTCCGGTCGCTCTTCTCGTCCTCGTCGGCCTCGGCCGCCGCCGGAGCGGGCGTGCCCGGCTTCTCGAGCACCGCGGTGAACGACTCCAGCCCGGGCAGCGGCTCGCCCCCGGCCACGCCGGACGCCTCGACGGAGCCGCGTACCGCGCCGACCGCCTCGAGTTCGGCGATCCGCTCGTCCCGGAGGGCGAGCTCGGCGCCGAGCCGGTCGAGGACGTCGTCCACCTCGTCCATCCGGTAGCCGCGCAGCGCCATCGGCAGGCGGAGCTCGTCGACGTCGGTGCGGCTGAGCGCACGGTCCTGCGGGAGACGGGCGGAGAGCCGGTCGTGTTCCGCCTCGGGGAGGGAACCGCCGCCACCCAACGCCACCAGCGCGGCGCCGCCGACGACCACGGCCATCGCAACCACGATCACCCAGAACACGAGCTGTCCTCCGTCAGTTCCCGGTCAGTTGCCGGTCGGCATCGGCCATGGGCGGGACCAAGGTGGGATCATGGTCCCCAGTAGGCCGGGGCCCATCATTGCACCCGGGGGCGCGGAGGAGGAGACACCGGTGGCACTACGCCTCGGCACGCGGGAGTTCGGTCCGGACGAACCGGTCATCATGGCCATCGTGAACCGCACTCCGGACTCCTTCTTCGACCAGGGTGCGACCTTCGCGGACGAGGCCGCGTTCGCCGCGGCGGACCGCGCGGTGGCCGAGGGCGCGGCGATCCTGGACATCGGCGGCGTGAAGGCCGGGCCCGGCGAGGAGGTCGGGGTGGAGGAGGAGCTGCGCCGCACCGTCCCGTTCGTGGCCGAGCTCCGCAAGCGCCACCCGGACGTGGTGATCAGCGTGGACACCTGGCGGCACGAGGTCGGCGAGGCGGTCTGCGAGGTCGGCGCGGACCTGCTGAACGACGCCTGGGGCGGCTGGGACCCGAAGCTGGCGGAGGTCGCGGGCCGGTACGGCGCGGGGCTGGTGTGCACGCACGCGGGCGGTGCGGAGCCGCGGACCCGTCCGCACCGGGTGGGGTACGAGGACGTGATGGCGGACATCCTGCGGGTGACCGTCGGGCTGGCCGAGCGGGCGCTGGAGCTGGGCGTGCGCCGGGACGGTCTGATCATCGACCCGGGCCACGACTTCGGGAAGAACACCCGGCACTCGCTGGAGGCCACCCGCCGGCTGCCGGAGATGACCGCGACCGGGTACCCGGTGCTGGTCTCGCTCTCCAACAAGGACTTCGTCGGCGAGACGCTGGACAAGCCGGTGCACGAGCGGCTGCTGGGCACCCTGGCGACCACCGCGGTCTCGGCCTGGCTGGGCGCGCAGGTCTACCGGGTGCACCAGGTGGCGGAGACCCGGCAGGTGCTCGACATGGTGGCGTCGATCCGCGGCACCCGTCCCCCGGCGGTGGCCCGCCGGGGGCTGGCGTAGCGGCCTGACGCCCGGTCGGCGGCGTTACGCGGGCGTGCCCTTGGGCGCGCGGCTGGCGTCCAGGATCTTCAGCACGTCGGCGATGTCGTCGGTGACGTGGAACAACTCCAGGTCCTGCGGGGCGGCCTTGCCCTGGGCGACCAGGGTGGACTTCAGCCACTCCACCAGGCCGCCCCAGTAGTCGGTGCCGAACAGGATCACCGGGAACCGGGTGACCTTCTTCGTCTGCACCAGGGTGAGCGCCTCGAACAGCTCGTCCAGCGTGCCGAGGCCGCCGGGGAGGACCACGAAGCCCTGCGCGTACTTCACGAACATCGTCTTGCGGACGAAGAAGTACCGGAAGTTCAGCCCGAGGTCGACGAACTCGTTCAGCCCCTGCTCGAACGGCAGCTCGATGCCGAGGCCGACGCTCAGGCCGCCCGCCTCGGAGGCGCCGCGGTTGGCGGCCTCCATCGCGCCGGGGCCGCCGCCGGTGATCACCGCGTAGCCGGCCTCGGCGAGGGCCCGGCCGATCGCCACGCCCGCGGCGTACTCCGGGGAGTCCACCGGGGTCCGGGCGGAGCCGAAGACGCTGACGGCGGACGGGAGTTCGGCCAGCGCGCCGAAGCCCTCGACGAACTCCGAGGTGATCCGCAGGACCCGCCACGGATCGGTGTGCAACCAGTCCGTGGGTCCCGTGGTGTCCAGCAGCCGCTGGTCGGTGGTGCTGGTCTCGACCTGGTCTCGGCGCAGCAGCACCGGGCCCTTGCGCTTCTCCGGCCACGGCTTCTTGCGCGCGGGCGCGGAGACTTCTTCCGGACCGTGTCCGTAGTACGGCTCATCTCCGTTGGCTGTCATGACGAAACCCTACGCCTGACGAGGCAACTTTCCGGGGAACACCGGGAAAAGCCGAAGCGGCCTATCGGGTCAGCCAGTCGCGCAGCCGCTTCTCGACGTCGGCGATCGCGCTGAGCGAGCAGTACTCGTCCCGCTTGTGCGCCAGGTTCGGGTCGCCGGGGCCGTAGTTGACCGCGGGGACGCCGAGCGCGGAGAACCGGGCCACGTCGGTCCAGCCGAACTTGGCCCGCGGTTCGCCGCCGACCGCGGCCAGGAAGGCCTGGGCGGCGGGCTGGGACAGGCCGGGCAGGGCGGCGGGCGAGACGTCGACCAGGTCGAGCTCGTAGCCGTCGAAGACCTCGTGCAGGTGGGCCTTCGCCTCCTCGACGCTGCGGTCGGGCGCGTAGCGGAAGTTGACGTGGATCCGGCACTCGTCGGGGATGACGTTGCCGGCCACGCCGCCCGCGATCCGGGTGGCGTTCAGGCCCTCGCGGTACTCCAGCCCGTCGATGACCACCCGGCGCGACTGGTACTCGGCGAGTCGGCGCAGCACGTCGGCGGCCTTGTGGATGGCGTTGTCGCCGAGCCAGCTGCGGGCGGCGTGGGCGCGGGTGCCGGTGAGCACGATGTCGGCGCGCAGGCTGCCCTGGCAGCCGCCCTCGACGACGGCGCCGCTGGGCTCCATCAGGACCGCGAAGTCGGCGGCGATCCAGTCGGGGTGGGTCTCGACCAGGCGGCCGAGGCCGTTGCGGTAGGCCTCGACCTCCTCGCAGTCGTAGAAGACGAAGGTGAGGTCCCGGTTGGGCTCGGTGACGGTGGCGGCGAGCCGCAGCTGCACGGCGACGCCGGACTTCATGTCGGAGGTGCCGCAGCCGTAGAGCAGGTCCCCCTCGACCCGGGAGGGCAGGTTGTCGGCGATCGGCACGGTGTCCAGGTGCCCGGCGAGCACCACCCGCTCGGCGCGGCCGAGCTGGGTCCGGGCCACCACGTTGTTGCCGAACCGGTCGACGGTGAGGTGCGGGTAGGCCCGGAGCGCGGCCTCGACCGCGTCGGCGAGGGCGGCCTCGTCGCCGCTGACGGAGGGGAAGTCGACGAGGCGGGCGGTCAGCGTGCCGCCGTCGAGGGTGAGGTCGAGGGGCTCGATCGGGCTGCTCATGGCGGTCACCTTATCGAGGCGCCGGACGCCCCCGGAGGCGGGCGCGCAACCGCGCGGACCCGTACGGCCGTCCGAGCGGTTACGGTGTCCGCGAACGGAGCGCGCCGGGCACAGGACGGTCGCGTCGCACGAGGGAGAGGGGCCACGGTGGCCGAGTACGCCGGTAACGACGGGAACGCCGCGGGCGGGGCGCGTCGGCGGCGGCCGTGGCGACGGGTGCTGGTCGGCGTGCTGGCGCTGGCCGTGGTCGGCGCCCTGGTGGTGTGGCTGAACCGGGACAAGATCTCGGTCCCCGACGAGCAGTGCAAGATCGCCACCGCCGCGGGCTCCGGGACGCTGGAGCTGCCGGCCGCGGCGAACGCGGCGACCATCACCGCGGTGGCGATGTCCCGCGGGCTGCCGGAGCGCGCGGTGACCATCGCGCTGGCCACCGCGATGCAGGAGTCGAAGCTGCGCAACCTGGAGGGCGGCGACCGGGACTCGGTGGGCCTGTTCCAGCAGCGCCCCTCGCAGGGCTGGGGCACGGTCGACCAGATCATGGACCCGGTGTACGCGACCAACAAGTTCCTGGACGCGCTGGTCAAGGTGAACGGCTACGCGCAGATGCCGCTGACCGACGCCGCCCAGCAGGTGCAGAAGAGCGGCTACCCGCAGGCGTACGCCAAGCACGAGAACGACGCGATGCTGGTGGCCTCGGTGCTGACGGGCCGTGAGCCGGGTGCGCTGGACTGCGTGGTGCACGCGCTGCCCGCCCCGGGGGCGTCGCCGTCCGGCGCGTCCGCCACGGCCTCGCCGGCCGGTGCGGCGCCACCCTCGGGGGTGTCGGAGCGGGTGCGCCGGGAGTTCGGCAAGGCGGTCGCGGTGGCGGCCGGCCCGAAGGCGGCGAAGGACCCGCGCGAGGTGCTGGCGCTCACCCCGCAGGCCACCGCGAGCACGGCGGGCGGCGGCGGCGCGAAGCAGACCGGCTGGGCGCTGGCGCACTGGTCGGTGGCCCGGGCGGCGGACCTGGGGATCGGCGCGGTGGCGTTCGACGGCAAGGTGTGGCGGATGGACCGGCCGCGCGACGGCTGGAAGCCGCTGGCGGGCGCGCCGTCCGACCGGGTGCTGGTGACGCTGGGCGCGCCGGCCTCGAAGTGAGGCCGCGCGCCGGTTCGCTCCGTTGACGCACTGGTGCACGGGTTACCGCCTGCCGGGTGATTCTCGTCAACCGGACCTGACGGCGCGGACCCTGGCGCGCCGGGTGGCGGGCGGCTCCCGGCGAGACCGCCGCAGCCCAGTCGCGGCAAGCGGAGTGACGGTTCTTCAGCGCTTCCCGACGGGTCGGAATATCCGGGTTGCCCGAAAAAGGATCGTCTGATCTTTGCCGACGCTTGACCTTGACCGGCCGAAACCTTCCAGGTGCTCTAGCGGTCATACACGTCGTCCGCGGGGCGGTCCGACCGCAAGTCAGGTCGTCTGCCCGGCGGGCCCGTAGACCTCACCTCTTAGGAGCACCATGTCCCTCCCCCTCTCGCGCCGGATCGCCCAGGCCGCGCTCGCCGTCGCCGCGACCGCGGCGCCGATGGCGCTCGCCGCGGGCACCGCCTCCGCCACCGAGGTGGTGCCGCAGACCGACCTGGGCGCCGGCGTGACCAAGCTGGCCGACGTGCCCAACTCGGGCGACGCGATGCAGGGAGCGACCCACGAGCTCGGCCAGATGGTCGGCACCACCGGTGCCGCGACCCTGGCGGCGGGCGGCCCGGCGGCCGGCGACGCGGCCGGCAACACCCTGGCGCACAGCCTGCCCTCCACCGACGACGCGCTCGGCAAGCTGGGCCCGGTCGGCAAGGCCGGCCGGCTCACCGACTCGCTCGGCACGGTCGCCGACCGGCTCGCCCCGGCGGTCGAGGAGAAGGTCGGCCCGGCCGTCACCGACAAGGTCATCCCGGCCACCCACAAGGCCAGCGCCAGCCCGCTCGGCACCGTCGCCAAGGGCCTGCCCGCCGACAAGCTCACCCAGGGCCTGCCGGCCGCCGACAAGCTCGGCCCGGTGACCGGCGCCGTCCAGTCGCTGCCGATCGCGGGCACCGTGGCCGGCCTGGCCGAGCACGACTCCGCCAACCGCCTCGGCGGGATGCCCTCGCTGGGCGGCGGCGGCCCGCTCGGCACCCTGACCGGCGCCCTCGGCCCGGTCGGCGGCCTGCTGGGCGGCGGTCTGCCGATCGGCGGCTGATCCCGCGCCGCACCGGAAAGGGGCGGAGCCACCAGGCTCCGCCCCTTCCACACACCCTGACGCGCCGTCAGCGCTTGAGCCGCTCCACCGCCGCGGCCACCCGCTCGTCGGTGGCGGTGAACGCCACCCGGACGAACCGGTCGCCGGCCGGGCCGTAGAAGTCGCCGGGGGCGACCAGGATGCCCAGCTCGGCGAGTTCCGCGACGGTCTCCCAGCACGGCCGGTCCTGGGTCGCCCACAGGTACAGGCTCGCCTCGGAGTGCTCGATCCGGAAGCCGTACGCCTCCAGCGCGGCCCGCAGCGCGGAGCGCCGCTGGGCGTACCGGGCCCGCTGCTCGGCGACGTGCGCGTCGTCGGCGAGCGCGGCCGCGGTGGCCGCCTGCACCGGCGCGGGCACGATCATGCCGCCGTGCTTGCGCACCTCGAGCAGCTCGCGGACCACCACCGGGTCACCGGCCGCGAAGGACGCCCGGTAGCCGGCCAGGTTGGACCGCTTGGAGAGCGAGTGGACGGCCAGCAGCCCCTCGTGCGAACCGCCGCACACCGCGGGGTTGAGCACCGACACCGGCTCGGCGTCCCAGCCGAGTTCGAGGTAGCACTCGTCGCTGACCAGCAGCACCCGGTGCGCCCGGGCCCACTCGACGGCGCGCCGCAGCTCGGCGGCGTCCAGCACCCGGCCGGTCGGGTTGGACGGGGAGTTCAGCCACAGCAGCCGGACCCTGGAGCCGTCCAGCTCGTCCACGTCGTCGTACGCGACCGGCTCGGCGCCGCAGAGCAGCGCCCCGACCTCGTAGGTGGGGTAGGCGAGCCGGGGGTAGGCGACCTGGTCGCCGGGGCCGAGGCCGAGCTGGCCGGGCAGCCAGGCCACCAGCTCCTTGGAGCCGACGGTCGGCAGGACCGCCTCGGGGCCGATCTCGGCGCCGCAGCGGCGGTTCAGCCAGCCGGCGACGGCGCCGCGCAGCTCCAGCGGGCCCCACACGGTCGGGTAGCCGGGCGTGTCGGTGTTCGCGGCCAGCGCCTGCCGGATCAGCTCGGGCACCGGGTCGACCGGGGTGCCGACGGAGAAGTCGCACAGCCCGTCCGGGTGGGCCTCGGCGGTGCGCTTGTACGGTTCGAGCTTGTCCCACGGGAAGACCGGCAGGCGGTCGGATACGCGGCGCGCCGCCCCCGGGTGGCCCGGGAACGGCGCGTACGTGCTGTCGTTGGTGCTCACAGCTTGGATGCCACCGATCAGTGCTCGGCGTTCTGGGGGGCCAGCGCGGCGATGAACGGGTGGTCCCGGTCGATCACGCCGAGCTTGGAGGCGCCGCCGGGGGAGCCGAGGTCGTCGAAGAACTCGACGTTGGCCTTGTAGTAGTCCTTCCACTCCTCCGGGACATCGTCCTCGTAGAAGATCGCCTCGACCGGGCAGACCGGCTCGCACGCACCGCAGTCGACGCACTCATCCGGGTGGATGTAGAGAGAGCGCTCGCCCTCGTAGATGCAGTCGACCGGGCACTCTTCGATGCACGCCTTGTCCTTGACGTCGACACAAGGCTGCGCGATGACGTAGGTCACGCTGTCGTTCCTCCTCGGAAGGGCTGCCGCCCTACTGTTTACTCGGTCGCGCGGTTCGCGCGGCGTCGTCGATGCCCGCCCCTAGTATCGCGGGTCGAGGACCGCAAATGCACAGGAGGTGCCGTTGATGGCGAGCGGAGTACCGGTGGAGTCCCGTCCGGAGGTCCGGATGGACCGCTCTGACGTGGGACGACGGGTTTCCGTCCGGCGTGTCGACGGCAAGCTGGAAGATCGGCCGGTGTTCCACGATGCGATCGGCGTGCTCACCTGTTGGGACGACACCGGGTTGACGGTGGAGGGTCGGGGCGGCCGAGTGGTGCAGTTCGCCGAGGAGTTGCTGGTGGCCGGGAAGCCGGTGCCGCCGTTCCCGGCCCGCCGGGTCGCACTGCCCGCCACCGACCCGGTCGAGCTGCAGCGGACGGCCGCCCGCGGCTGGCTCGCGATCGAGCAGGAGCCGCTCGGCGACTGGCTGCTGCGCGCCTCGGCCGGCTTCACCCGGCGGGCCAACTCGGTGCAGGCGCTGGGCGACCCCGGCCTGCCGCTGGACGCCGCGCTGGACCGGGTGCGCGCCTGGTACGCCGCCCGCGGCCTGCCCGCGTACGTCGAGCTGACCACTCCCGGCTCACCGCCCGAACTGGCGGCCGAACTCGACCGGCTGGGAGCCGCGTTGGCCCCCACCGCGGTACGCGTCGCCCCGCTCGGCGAGCCGGCCCGGGCGGCGGCCCCGGAGAGCTGGCGGCAGGTCCGCCTGGCCCGCACCGCCGGCCCCGAGTGGCTGGCGCTCTACCGCCGGGTCGACCCCGACGAGTCCGTCGAGGAGGCCGCCCGCCGGGTGATTCACGGCGGCCCCTCGGTCTGGTTCGCCCACGTTCCCGGCCCGGACGGCGCCCCGCTCGCCATCGGTCGGCTGGTGGTGGACGGCGCCTGGGCCGGGTTCGGCGCGGTCGAGGTGGTCCCCGCGGCCCGCCGCCGCGGCCTCGCCACCACCCTGATGGCGGTGCTGGCGTCCCGCGCCGCCGAGGAGGGCGCCACCGGCGGCTACCTCCAGGTCGAGGCCGACAACGCCGCCGCGATCGCCCTTTACGACCGCCTGGGCTTCACGACCAGTCACACTTACCACTACGCCCGCCTTCCCCAGCGGTAGCGTGCACCTCTTGAACTGAGCAACGACCGCTGCTGAACCGAAGGCCGCAGTGACCGAGCAGAGCCGAAACCGCTTCCGTACCGAGGCCCGGGCCGAACGCCCCGACCCGGTGCTGCTGTGCCTGCTCGCCTCCGCCGAGCACACCCTCGGCGACCAGGGCGAGGGCGCCGAACCACCCGACCTGGAAGCCCTGCTGACGGCCTGCCAGGCCGCGCTCGACCGGCACGCCGCCGCCATCCGCCAGGCCGTCGCCGAGCGCCGCCCGAGCGGCCCCGAGGAGACCGCCGCACTGCTGGCCGCGGTCCTCGGCGGGCGCGAGCGCTTCCACGGCCGGCAGTCCGACTACCGCCGCCTGGAGTCCTCGCTGCTCCCGGAGGTGCTGCGCCGCCGCCGCGGACTGCCCATCATGCTCGCGCTGGTCTGGTCCGCGGTCGCCGCCCGGGCCGGCCTCACCGTCCACGGCATCGCCCTGCCGGGCCACTTCATCGTCGCCGTCGGCGGCCCCGCGGGCGGCGAGGAGTACGTCCTCGCCGATCCCTTCCACGGCGGCCGCATCCTCGACGTCCCCGACCTCGAACGCCTGGTGGCCGCCTCCGGCCACCCCTACAGCCCCGAACTGCTCACCCCCGCGCAGCCCCTGGACATCGTGCTGCGCGTGCTCGGCAACATCCGCCGCTGGGCGGCCGACCGCCCCGAACACGCCCGCACCCAGCTCTGGGCCACCGAACTCGCCCTGCTGCTCCCCCGTCACCCGGCCCAACTCCGCCTGGAACGCGCCGAACTGCTGGTGAAGACCGGGGACTTCCTGGCCGGCGCCGCCGAGATGGAGTCCTACGCCCGGATCCTCGACGCCTTCGACCCGGACAGCGCCAGGAAGGTCCGCCACGAGGCCAAGGCCGCCCGCCACCGTCTCAACTAGCCGGCCACACCTACAGCCAGCCCTTCTCCCGGGCCACCCGCACCGCCTCGGCGCGGTTCCGCGCCGCGGTCTTCTGGATCGCCATCGACAGGTAGTTGCGCACCGTCCCCTCCGACAGGTGCAACCGCCGGGCGATCTCCGCGTTGACCGCGCCGTCCGCCGCCGCGGCCAGCACGTCCCGCTCCCGCCCGGTGAGCGGGTTGGCCCCCTCCGCCAGCGCCGCCGCGGCCAGCGTCGGGTCGATGACCCGCTCCCCGCGCAGCACCCGCCGGATCGCCTCCGCCAGCTCCGCGGCCGGCGCGTCCTTCACCAGGAAGGCGTCCGCCCCGGACTCCATCGCCCGCCGCAGGTAACCGGGCCGTCCGAAGGTGGTCGCGATCACCACCTTCGTCTCGGGCCGCACCCGGCGGATCTCGGCGCAGGCGTCGATCCCGGTCATCCCCGGCATCTCGATGTCGAGCACCGCGACGTCCACCTGATGCTCCGTCACCGCCGCCGCGACGGCGTCGCCGCGCGACACCTGCGCGACGACCTCCAGGTCGTCCTCGAGCGAGAGCAGCGCGGCGAGCGCCTCCCGCACCATTCCCTGGTCCTCGGCCAGCAGCACACGTACGGTCACGTCGGCAGCCTATTCCCCGCTCGGACCGGGGCGCAGCGGCACCAGGGCCCGCACCCGGAAGCCCTTGCCGCGGGCGGCGGGCCCGGCCTCCAGCCGGCCGCCGGTCTGCTCCAGGCGCTCGCGCAGACCGGAAAGCCCGTTGCCGGGGCCGGACTTGCCGGGGCCGGGGCCGTTGTCGGAGACGTCCAGCACCGCGTACCGCCCGCCGTCGTCCTCCCAGACCTCGTCGAGGTGGACGGTGCAGCGGGTGGCGCCGACGCCGTGCCGGACCACGTTGGTGACGGCCTCCCGCAGCGCCCAGGCCAGCGCGCCGGCCTCCTCGCCGCCGAGGCCGGGCCGCTCCGCGGTCAGCGCGGGGTCGGCCTCCAGTTCGACCTGACTGGCCGTCAGTGCGGTCCGGGCGGCGGCGAGTTCGACGGCCAGGGTGGGGCGGCGGAACCCGCTCACCGCCTCCCGTACGTCGGTGAGCGACTGCCGGGCCACCTGCTCGATGTCGGCGACCTGGGCCCGCGCCTCGGCGGCCTTCTCGGCGTCCATGAAGCGTCCGGCGAGCTCGCTCTTGATGGCGATCAGCGAGAGCGAGTGGCCGAGCAGGTCGTGCAGGTCGCGGGCGAGCCGCAGCCGTTCCTCGGAGGCGGCGAGGTGGGCCACCGCGGCGCGGGCCTCGCGCAGTTCGCGCATGGTGGCGACCAGCCGCTGCATGCCGGACATCGCGATGCCGGCCAGCAGGCAGGGCAGCCCGATGGCGATCAGGGTCGCGTTGTCGGTGCCGATCGCGGTGCCGAGCAGCACGCAGGCCACGGTGGTGCCGAGGACGCCGGCCAGCCCGGCGCGGCCGGGGAAGATGACGGCGGCGCAGACCGAGGTGTAGGTGAAGAGCGTCAGCCAGGACTCGCCGAGGCCGAGCGTGGTGGCGATCGCGATGGCGGCCATCACCGCGAACGGCGGGTAGCGCCGGGCCTGGTGGGCCCACGGCCCGTTGCGGATCACCACCAGCGAGAAGTACGAGCCGAGGAAGACCACCAGGGCGACGGCACCGGCCGCGGTGGCCGCGGGCGTGTGCTGACCGGTGGTCAGGTCCTGGACGGGGTACAGCAGGTAGAGCGCCCAGATCGAGGTCCAGGCGAGCTTGACCCACAGCTGGCGCCGGTCGTCGACGGGCGCGCCGGGGTAGGTGGTCCAACGGCCTTCCGGCCCGTCCTCCCGGGTGTGGTCGGGGTGGCGGGCCGGTCGGGAGGTCTGCATGCGGGCCATCATGCCTGCTGGGCGTCCTTGCGGTACAGGAAGGCCGCCGCGGCCGTGAAGAGGGCCAGGAAGGCGGCCAGTGCGGCGATCGAGAAGGTGCTGATGCCGTGGCCGGGGTGGATGAAGGCGGCGAGCTGGTTGTAGTCGTAGACCGGGTTGAACCGGGCGAACTTCTGCAGCGAGTCGCCGACCGGGAACCAGGTCCCGCCGAACAGCGCCATCAGCATGTAGACGATCATCACCACGGGCTGGACGGCGTCCGGCTGGGCGGCGTAGCCGAGGGCGACGCCGAGCGCGGCGAAGACGAAGCTGCCGAGCCACAGCGCGGCGCCGAGGCCGGCCCACTGCAGGGCGTCGAGCTTGACGCCCTCGATCGCGCCGATCGCGAAGACCACCGCGATCGCGGGCAGCGTGGTGACCGCGCAGGAGGCGATCTTGCCGACGGTGTAGGCCCGCCCGGGCAGTGCGGTGAGCCGCAGTTGGCGGGTCCAGCCGCTCTTGCGCTCCAGCGAGATCCGCTGCGCGGAGCCGGTGAGCACCGCGCCGACCGCGCCGAAGGTGGCCATCGAGACCATGAAGTAGGACTTGACGGAGACTCCGTCGGCGACCGTGCCCTGGCTGCCGTAGGCGCTGATGAAGAAGACGTACAGCAGCGCGGGGTAGAGCACGGTGAACAGCAGGTACCGCTTGTTGCGCAGGGTGCGCAGGATCTCCAGCTTGATCAGGGTGGTCATCGCGCGCTCTCCTCCACGTCGTGGTCCTGCTCGTCGTGCTCGTCCTGCTCCCCGGTGATGGTCAGGAAGGCCTGCTCCAGGCCGAGGCTGGTGACCTCCAGGCCGCGCGGGTAGAGGCCCGCCTTGTAGAGGGCGGCGACACCGGCGTCCGCGTCGGTCGAGCGGATCCGGACGGTGCGGACGCCGTCGGCGCGGGCGCTGACGTCCAGTCCGACGGTGCCGGGCAGGGCGCGCAGCACCGCCTCGTCGAAGGCACCGCCGTCGGAGGGGTGCAGTTCGAAGCCGATCCGGCGGGCGCCGGCCCGGGCCTTGATCTCGGCGGAGGAGCCGTCGGCGATCAGGCGGCCCTTGTGCAGGACCAGCACCCGGTCGGCGATGGAGTCGGCCTCCTCCAGGTAGTGGGTGGCGAACAGCACGGTGCGTCCGGCGTCGGCCTGGGCGCGCATCGCGGCCCAGAACTGGCGGCGGACCGAGACGTCCATGCCGGTGGTGGGCTCGTCCAGGACGATCAGGTCGTTGGCGCCGGCGATGGCGAGCGCGAACCGGACCCGCTGCTCCTGGCCGCCGGAGAGCTTGTCGACCCGGCGGTCGGCGATCTCGGTGATCCCGGCGGACTCCAGCACCTCCGCGGGCCGGTGGCCCTTGGGGTGGACGGCGCAGGCCAGCGCGACGAGTTCGCGGACCCTGACGTCGCTCATCAGGCCGCCGCTCTGCAGCATGGCGCCGACCCGGCCGCCGGTGATCGCCTCGCGCGGGGCGCCGCCGAACAGTTCGACGGTGCCGCTGTCCGGCTCCCGCAGGCCCAGCAGCAGGTCCAGGCTGCTGGACTTGCCCGCGCCGTTGGGGCCGAGCAGCGCCACGGTCTCGCCCGGTCGCAGCACCAGGTCGAGCCCGCTCACCGCCTTCACCCGGCCGTAGCTCTTGCTGACGTTCCGGAAGGCCGCGACCTCCCCCGTTCCCGTACCCATCTCGCCTCGTCCTCTCGGTGCCGTGTTCTCTCCGACACCTCAAGACTCCCGGGAACGGGGGTGGCCGCGGCAGTGTGCGCCGTCGTGGGCTCCGCATGACAGATGTCACGGGAGCGGCCGTCACGCGATGCCGAGGGCGTCCTTCAGGAAGCGCACCTGGAGCACCAGCAGGTTCTCCGCGACCTGCTCCTGCGGGGTCATGTGGGTCACCCCGGAGAGCGGCAGCACGGTGTGCGGGCGGCCGGCGGCGAGCAGCGCGGTGGACAGCCGCAGGCTGTGCGCGGCCACCACGTTGTCGTCGGCGAGGCCGTGCACGATCATCATCGGCCGGCGCAGCGTGGGCGCCAGCTCGACCACCGAATTGGCCCGGTACACCTCGGCGTTCGCCTCCGGGTCGCCGTGGTAGCGCTCGGTGTAGTGGGTGTCGTAGAGCTCGTGCTCGGTGACCGGCGCGCCGACGACGGCGGCGTGGAAGACCTCCGGTTCGCGCAGCACGGCGTGCGCGGCCAGGTAGCCGCCGTAGGACCAGCCGCGGATGCCGACCCGGGTGAGGTCGAGCGGGAAATCGGCGGCCAGCGCCCGCAGCGCGTCGACCTGGTCGGCGACGCAGACCTCCGCCGTCCGGTCCTTGATCGACTTCTCCCAGCCGGGGCTGTGCCCGGGGGTGCCGCGCCCGTCCGCGACGATCACCGCGAAGCCCTGGTCGGCGAACCACTGCGAGGTCAGGTGCGGGTTGTGCGCCTGCACCACCCGCTGCCCGTGCGGCCCGCCGTACGGGTCCATCAGCACCGGCAGCTCCCCGTCGACGTCCGGGTCGTACCCGGTGGGCAGCAGCACCGCGCACGGAATCCGCCGCTCCCCCGCGAACCGGAACACCGGACGGGCCGTCAGCAGCGGCGTCTCGGCGTACGAGGCGATCACCAGCGGCTCGTCGGCGCCGCGCAGCACGGTCGCGGTGCTGCCGGGCCGCCGGGGCGTCGCGGTGGTGAGGACGGTGACGCCGCCGCCGCGGACCGCGCCGAGCGCGCCGTCGCCGAGCTCGCGGAGGCCGTCCGGGCCGGCCTCGAAGACGCCCAGCCAGCCGGGCGGCCGCACCTCGAACTCGGCGGCCCCGGCGGAGGCGGTGAACAGCACCCGCTCGCCGTCCAGGCCCAGCACCGAACGCACGTGCAGCGCCGCGTCGGTGACGGGCCGTTCGCCGACCAGCAGCACCCGGGCGCCGTCCCGGTCGGCGATCCGCACCAGCTCCCCGTCGGCCCGCCGGGCCGGCACCCCGGCGAACAGCTCCAGCCAGTCCGGGTCCCGCTCGGTGACCAGCACGCTGGTCGCACCGGTCGCCACCTCGACCTCCAGCAGCAGCTGTTCGCGCTGGTCGCGGGCCTGCACCTGGAGCACCGGCGGCCCGCCCGCCGACCAGTGCACCCGCGCCAGGTACGGGTACGCGGCGCGGTCCCAGCGGATCTCGGTGCGGGCGCCGTCCAGGCCGAGCAGCCACAGCCCGACCTCGGCGTTGGGCGTCCCCGCCGCCGGGTAGGCGACCTGCGTCGGCGGCCGGTCCGGGTTGGCGGGGTCGGCGATCCACCAGCGGCGCACCGGCCGGTCGTCCACCCGCGCGGCGAGCAGCGCGGAGCCGTCCGGCGCCCACCAGTACCCGCGGTCGCGCCCCATCTCCTCCTGCGCGATGAACTCGGCCTGTCCCCAGGCGATCCCGTCCTCCTCCGGCCCCGCCAGCAGCCGGTCCCCGCTGCCGTCGAGCGCGGTCACCCGCAGCTCGCCGCCCGCGGTGGCGTACGCCGCCAGCCGGCCGTCCGGGCTCGGCCGCGGGTCCAGCAGCGGCCCGGCGGCGGGCAGTTCGCGGGCCTTCCCGGTCGTGGTGTCGACGGCGAACAGCCGCCCGGAGAGCGCGAGGACGGCCTGCTCCCCGGCCGCGTCAAGCGCGTACCCGACGATCCCGGCCGAGGTCTCCCGGCTGCGCTCCCGGCGGGCCCGCTCGGCCGCGGACAGCTCCTCGGCCCCGCCGCCGAGCAGCACCGCCGGATCGGCCAGCACCCGCTCGGCCCCGCTCGCGACGTCCAGGCTCCACAGCAGGTTGGCCCGCTCCCTCCCCCCTCGGGAGCGGAGGAACAGCACCCGCGCCCCGTCGGGCGTGACGCTGAACGACCGGGGCGCGCCCACGGTGTACCGCTGGGTGCGCGCGTACTGCCGGGGAAAGGTGTCGTGCGACTTCTCGGTGGTCATGCCGCCGACCCTAAGCGCCGACCCGGCCGCGGCCCCGGACATTTCGTGATCACTCGTTCGGCGCAGCCTCCACCAACAGTCGCGCACGGTCGTTCGGACCGGCCCTGACCGGCCCCGCTGTCCTCCCGCACGCCCCCGCGACACCCCGGGCGACCTCACGGAACGTCATTCCGCCGTCACTCATCGGGTATCAGTTGGAGCATCGTTCCGCCCGCTGCCCCGCCCCGGGGCAGCGCACCCGAGGAAGGGTGTGAGCCGTCATGGCTTTGTCCGTCTCCGCCGCTGTTCTGATGCTGGTCGTGGTCTGGGTGCTGGTCCGGCGTTCCGGTCTGAAGCTGAGTCACGCCCTGGTCTGCGCGCTGCTCGGCTTCTACCTGGCGTCCACCTCCATCGCCCCGTCGATCCAGCAGGTGACGGCCAACCTGGCCGGCATGATCAACGGACTGAAGCTCTGAGACCGCGCCGCACTTGGCTAGGCTGCGGGGCATGACCACCGAGACCGACCCGCGCGGCCTGCTGCTGGTGCACGCCCATCCCGACGACGAGTCGATCGGCAACGGCGCCACCATGGCCCGCTACGCCGCCGAGGGTGTCCGCGTCACGCTGGTGACCTGCACCCTCGGCGAGGGCGGTGAGGTGATCCCGCCCGAGCTGGCCCGCCTGACGCAGGACCGGGAGGACGCCCTCGGCGCCCACCGGGTCGGCGAACTCGCCGCCGCGATGCGCGAGCTGGGCGTCACCGACCACCGCTTCCTGGGCGGCGAGGGCCGCTACCGGGACTCCGGGATGATGGGCGTCCCGGACAACGACCACCCCGACTGCTTCTGGCGGGCCGACCTCGACGAGGCGGCCGGCCACCTGGTCGCGGTCGTCCGCGAGGTCCGCCCGCAGGTGCTGGTCACCTACGACGAGCAGGGCGGCTACGGCCACCCCGACCACATCCAGGCGCACCGGGTGGCGCTGCGCGCCTTCGAGCTCGCCGCCGATCCGGCCTTCCGCCCCGAACTGGGCGCGCCCTGGCGGATCGCCAAGGTCTACTACAACCGGATGCCCCGCTCGGTGATCGAGGCCGCGCTGCGCGAGACCGCCGCCAAGGCCCCGTTCCCCGGCACCGCCGCCGTCACCGACGTGCCCGGCGTGGTGGACGACCTGCTGGTCACCACGGTGCTGGACGGTGCGGCGCACGCCGGGGCGAAGGCCGCGGCGATGCGGGCGCACGCCACCCAGATCACCGTCGACGGCGACTTCTTCGCGCTCAGCAACGACCTGGGGCAGCCGCTGCTCGCCACCGAGTACTACGAGCTGGTCCGCGGCGCGCTGGGCGCGGGCGGGCCGGAGACCGATCTGTTCGCCGGGGTGGCCTCGTGAGGATCCTTCAGCCGTTCTTCGGCTCCCGCGACGAGCGCCTGGCCGAGCCGCTGCCGCCGCGCGGCCTGCGGATCACCGCGTACGTGGTGCTCTTCCTGCTGGGCGCCGCGGTGTCCGTGTGCGGAGCTTTCGTGCAGAGTCTGTGGCCCCCGCTCGGGCTGCTGGTCTCGCTGGCCGCGACCGCGGGGGTGTTCTACGGCGGGCTGCGGGCCACCGGCACCAAGCTCGGCGCGGGCGCCCCGCTGGCCGGCTGGTTCCTGGTGCTGGCCGTGCTGCTGGCGCCCCGTCCGGAGGGCGACCTGGTGCTGGCCGCCACCGCCTCCGCCTACCTGTACCTCTTCCTCGGCGCGGTCTCGGGCGTGGTCTGCGCGACCCTGCCGACCCGGTCCGGTTTCCTGTTCGGCGCACCGCCCGCCGCCTGACCGGGGACCGGTCCCGACGGGGCGTCAGGAGTGGCCGGAAGTAGCCGCATAGCGGGGGGATTCGGACCAAAGGGATCTCCCGGTCGCCGGACGGGCCGAATTGCTTGTCGGTATGGTGGTGCCGCGGCGGCAACCCCACTGTGCGCGCGAGCCGGGCCGGAGGGTACCTTCGGCACCACTCGCGTGGCGGGGGCGATCGCCGCAGCCGACATGTGAACAAGCTGATGTCCCCGGGGCCGGTCGGCCCGTCGCAACGCCGCCTCGCCGTCGTTCGGCGGTGACCCGCCCCATACGCAGCGGACGGCCCCGCCGGCCCGGCCGCGAACCCGGAGCAGAGCAGCATTGAGCAGCCGCGAATCTGACAGCGCCAACCCGCAGCCCCGTCGCAGCGGGCCCGACGCCTACCCGTCCGGCACCCCGCCGTACGGCACCGGCCTGCCCGGCGGTCTGGGTGCGGACCCGGCGGCCGGACGGACCGCCCCCGGCCCGCGGGCCGGGGAGTCCGAGGTGCCGAAGACCGAGACCACGCTGACCACCCGGGTGCGGATCAACATCCCCGGCTCGCGGCCGATCCCGCCGGTCGTGGTGCGCAGCCAGGTGAAGGACGACAAGCCGGCCGAGCCGGCCGGTCCGCGCCACCGCGGCGGGGCCGGCGACCCGGTGCTCGGCGTGATGGACTCCGGCGCCCGCACCGCCACGCCGCCGAACCTGCCGCCGGAGTGGCAGGAGCCGGCGCCCGGCGGGAAGCCCGCCGAGTCGGACTCCACCGGCGAGTGGTTCAAGCCGCGCCAGAAGGGCCGTCAGGAGCCCGCTCCGGCCGCTGCGGCGCCCGCCCCGCCCGGGCCCGCCGCCGCTGCCCGGGAGGCCGCGCCGCGGCCCTCCGGCGCCCCCGCCTCGCCGTTCGCGCCGCCGGCCGAACCGGCCGCCTCGCGGACCGGCCAGACTCCGCTGCCCGCGCAGCCGGACGACCCGTTCCGCGCCGCCGCCTCCGCCGACCCGTTCGCGGCCGGCCCGCAGGGCGCGCCGCAGCCGGACCCGTTCGCCCAGGCGGACCCGTTCGGCGGCCCGGCCGACTCCGGCCGCACCGACGGCCGCGGGCTGCCGACCCGTCAGGGCGGCCGTCCGGACGCGACCCGTCAGGGCGGCCGTCCGGACCCCGCCGCGCGCGGACCGGTCGACCCGTTCTCCACCGCCCCGGCGGGGCGCGGCGGCGCCGCGCCGAAGGCCCCGTTCCCCGGCGGCCAGGAGCCGGAGGACACCCAGATCGGCGGCTTCGACCCGATCACCGGCGAGGAGCGCGAGCCGAACGGCGGCATACCGGACCCGCCGACCACCCAGCTCTTCCTGAACGCCTCGGGCCCGGGCGGCGCGGCCCCCGCCGCCGACCCCTTCGCCCAGGAGCGCCCCCGCCCGGCGGCGCCCGGCGGCGGCCGGTTCGCCGACGTCCCCGAGGCCCAGCCGTTCCCCGGCGGCTCCCGCGCCGCCACCCCCAAGCGCCCGGACGCCCCGGTGCCGCCGCCGGAGTCGGACGACGACGACGCGGACGAGCCGAAGAAGCGCGGCCGGGCCCGCAAGCTGGCGGTGACCGCGTTCGGCGCCCTGGTGTTCGCGGGCGCCGCGGCGTACGGCGCCGGCCTGATGATGAATCAGTCGGACATCCCCAAGGGCACCACGGTGCTGGGCACCGCCATCGGCGGGGACAGCCGCGACCAGGCGGTGACCGCGCTGGACGGCACGGTCGGCAAGGCCGGGCAGCAGCCGCTGAAGCTGAAGATCGGCGACCAGTCGGTCGCCCTCGACCCGGCCAGCGCGGGCCTGTCCTTCGACACCACCGCCACGGTCGACTCGCTGACCAAGCACAGCTACAACCCGGTCGAGGTGGTCGGCGCGCTGACCGGCACCGGCAAGGCGGTCGCCCCGCAGGTGCGGGTCGACAAGTCGAAGCTGCGCGCGGCGCTCGACGACCTGGCGGGCAAGTCCGGGCAGGGCCTGCAGGAGGGCTTCGTCCGGTTCACCGACGCGGGCACCACCGAGGTCGTCCCCGGCAAGGCCGGCCAGGCGCTGGACTCGGCGGCCGCCGCCGACCAGGTCGAGCAGGCGTACCGGGACCGGGCGGCCGGCAAGCCGGACGCGGAGCTGGCGCTCAACCTCACCGCCGCGCAGCCGAAGGTCGGCCAGGACGTGCTGCAGGCCGCCGCGGACTCGCTCGGCAAGCAGGTGCTGAACGGCAACATCACCGTGGTGTCCGGCACCAAGCAGTTCCTGTTCGGCAAGGGCACCGCCGCGAAGGCGCTGGTGCTGGCCCCGGACGCCTCCGGCCAGGTCGTGCTGAAGTGGGACCTCGCCAAGCTGGACGCGGCGATCGGCACCACCTTCGACAAGCTGAAGTTCACCAAGAACGGGCAGCAGTCGCCGATCACCGCGCAGGACGTGGCGGACGGCATCGGCCAGGTGATCGGCAAGAGCGGCAAGGACCGGACGTACAAGTTCCCGGCCTGACCCGCCCCACCACCTGACCCCTCGTCAATCCGGCCGACGGGCCGGGGCGTCCGACCCGGCGCCCCGGCCCGCGGCCGTTCTTGGCGGATCCTCGCCAGTGGCGTCGCACAACCGGGCAAAACGCCCCGGGCGACCGACCGGACACGTCGCGTTACCAATCCTTGATCCGGAGCCGGTCGACAAGTCTGTTCACCGGTACGCAAGATGTGCCGCGTGCCGAGACCCCGCATTCCGTCCGCCCTGACCGCCACGGTGGCGGCGCTGTCCTTCGCGCTGTGTTCGTGCGCCTCCACCGGCGGCCCGGCGGGCGGCGGAGCCGGGGCGGCGGCGGCCGGTGACGTGCCGCGGATGACCCAGCAGGCGCTGAACGCCAAACCGCGCACCGCACTGCGCCAGGGCGGCACCCTGAACTGGGCGATCGACCAGTTCTCCAGCCAGTGGAACCCGGTGCACGCGGACGGCTCCGAGGCCTCCACCAACGACGTGGTCAAGGCCCTGCTGCCGACCCTGTGGCGCTCCGACGCGGGCGGCGTGCAGACCCCCAACCCGGCCTACCTGGCGGACGCCCGGGCCGAGACCCGGCAGGGGAAGCAGACCGTCGTCTGGACGCTCAACCCGAAGGCGCACTGGTCCGACGGCGAGCCGATCACCTGGCGCGACATCCAGGCCAACTGGCAGGCGCTGAACGGCCAGGACCCGGCCTTCAAGACCGCCACCAGCAACGGCTTCGACCAGGTGGAGAGCGTGGTCCGCGGCCAGGACGACTTCCAGGCCGTGATGACCTTCAAGGAGCCGTACTCGGAGTGGCAGGCGATGTTCAACAATGCCGGCAACGCCCCGCTGCTGCCCGCGAAGTACATCTCCACCCCGGACCTGTTCAACACCGCCTTCAAGGGCCGCATCCCGGTCACCGCGGGCCCGTTCAAGGTGGCCAAGCTGGACGGCGAGGCACACACCGTCACGGTGGTCGCCGATCCCGGCTGGTGGGGTGACAAGCCGCTGCTGGACAAGATCGTCTTCAAGGTGGTCGACACCGGCGCGATGCCGCAGGCCTTCGCCAAGGGCGACATCGACTTCTACAACAACGGCCCCAACGCCGAGGGTTACCGCACCATCCAGGCCACCGCCGGCGCCGAGGTGCGCAAGGCCGGCGGGCCGAACCTGCGGCACCTGGTGCTGAACGGCCGCAGCGCGCTGCTCGGCGATCCGAAGCTGCGTCAGGCGCTGATCCAGGCGATCGACCGCTCGGAGATCACCCGGACCGACCTGAACGGCCTGGACTGGCCCTACGTCCCGATGAACAACCACTTCCTGGTGCCCTCGCAGCACGGCTACCAGGACAACTCGGGCGGCCTGAGCCGCTTCGACCCGGACGCCGCGAAGGCGACCCTGGACTCGCTGGGCTGGAAGGCCGGCCCCTCGGGCGTCCGCACCAAGGACGGCAAGGAACTGGCGCTGCGCTTCCTGGCGCCGGCCTCGAACAACCTGGCCGCCAACGAGAGCGCGCTGGTCACCCGGATGCTGGGCGAGATCGGGGTGAAGGTCACGGTGCAGACCGTGCCGGCCGGCGAGTTCTTCGACGGCTACGTGTACAAGCACGACTTCGACCTGACCGCCTTCGCCCTGCTGGGCACCCCCTTCCCCGTCTCCAACTCGATCAGCACCTTCCAGCAGGACTCCGGCTCCAACTGGTCCCAGGTCGGCAGCAAGGCGCTCGACAAGGCGATGGCCGAGGCGGCCAAGGCGGACACCGTGGACGGCGAGACGGAGGCGCTCAACCGCGCCGACGCCGAGGCGTGGCAGGTGGCCGGACTGGTCCCGCTCTACCAGCGGCCGGCGATCTACGGGGTGCGCAAGAACCTCGCCAACCTCGGCGCCCCCGGGCTCGCCGACTTCGTGTACGAGAACATCGGCCTGCTGAAGTAGCGCGCGGCGAGGACTCGCCATTGGCGGGAAATTGCCAGGGGTGCGACCGCGCGGCCTGTCGCCAGAATTAAGGCGACCATACAGTGAATTCGCTTCGGCACGCCCGAAAACACCGGTGTCCGATTATCGGACACTCATTTGCCGACAATAATTCCGCCGAACAGCGGCAAAACGGACATCGGATCTACGCGCGTCGCCTGACCGCCTGCCCGAACTCGCCGTCCTGATAGCGGAGCTGATGGTCCATCGTTACGGACAGGTGAACAGGCCTCGACCGCATTTGTCCGGTTATGACCGTCTTGCTGACTGCGTGTCAAGAGTTTCAGAACTACGAAGTGGTTGACATTCCAGCACGAAGCAGGAAATGCCCCACCAGCAACTGAGGAACTCTTGACGTTCGATAAACGACTTGCAAGAGTCCATTCATCCAAGTTCTTACTCCTTGCTTCTGCACGGACCACGGTCGGGAGCTTTTGCACCATGACGACGCCTTCTGGGGCCACGACGGACGGGGACACCCTCCGTCCCGGGTCCACGACGGACCTCGCGGACAACGCCTCGGCCGACGCGCCCGCCGATCCCGGCTTCCGCGGCCTCTCGCCCGGCAAGCTGATGTGGCGGCGCTTCCTGCGCGACCGCACCGGCGTGGTGAGTGCGTGCGTGGTGCTCTTCTTCATCGCCGTGGCGGTGCTGGCACCGCTGATCTCGCTTGTGTACGGCAAGGACCCGCAGACGCACTACGGGCAGAACGACCCCTCCCTGCTGACCGACTCCGGTCTGCCGGTGGGCGCCAACGGCGGCATGAGCGGTGACTTCTGGTTCGGCCTGGAGCCGGGCCTGGGCCGCGACGTGCTGATGCAGCTGATCTACGGCATCCGTACCTCGCTGGTCATCGCCCTCGCCACCTCGCTGCTGACCACCGTGATCGGTGTCGCGCTCGGCATCGCGGCCGGCTACCTGGGCGGCAAGACCGACTACTTCATCGGTCGCGTCATCGACGTGCTGATGTCGTTCCCCTCGCAGATCTTCCTGATCGCCACCATGCCGGTGGTCACCAGCCTGCTGGTCGCCCCGGACGAGAAGGAGCCGGGCTGGCTGCCGTTCGTCGCGGTCACCATCGTGCTCTCGCTGCTCGGCTGGATGGGCCTGGCCCGCATCCTGCGCGGTGTCTCGCTGTCGCTGCGCGAGCGGGAGTTCATCGAGGCGGCCAAGGTCACCGGTGCCTCCCCCGCGCGGATCATCTTCAAGGAGATCCTGCCGAACCTGTGGACCCCGATCCTGGTGCAGTCGACGCTGGCGCTGCCCGCCTTCGTCACCGCCGAGGCCGGCCTCTCCTACCTCGGTGTCGGCGTCAACGAGCCCACCCCCGACTGGGGCCGGATGATCGCCGACGCGGCCAACTACCTCCGCACCGACGTCACGTTCCTGCTCTTCCCCGGCCTCGCGATGGTGATCTTCGTCCTGGCCTTCAACCTGCTCGGTGACTCCGTCCGGGACGCCTTCGACCCCAAGACCAACCGCTAGCAGCCCCAAAGACTCCGGGGGGATGGGCAAGCCAGGCCCCGGGCACACCCACTCAAGTTGTCAACACCTACCCCAGGCAGGATGAGAATGAGCTCTCGCAACATGCGGCTCGCCGCCGCCATCTTGGTGGCCGGGGCCCTGACCGTCACCACGGCGTGCTCCAGCGGCCACAGCAACAGCGACTCGGCCTCGGCCTCGAAGTCGCCGGTCGCCGCCACCGCGATCTCGGTCGGCACCGCCGCCGACTCGAAGGGCCCGGCCGTCGCCGAGCCCGGCGCGAAGAAGGGCGGCACGGTCAACATGATCGACCGCGACGACTTCTCGCACCTGGACCCGGCGCAGGTCTACATGAACTACAACAGCGAGGTCTCGCTGCTGTTCACCCGTCAGCTGACGGGTTACAAGTACTCGGCGGACGGCAGCAGCCAGAAGCTGGTCGGCGACCTCGCCACCGACACCGGCACCACCACCGACGGCGGCAAGACCTGGAAGTTCACGCTGAAGGACGGCGTGAAGTGGCAGGACGGCACCCCGATCACCTCGGGCGACGTCAAGTACTCGATCGAGCGCACCTACGCCTCCTTCATCAAGTCCGGCCCGACCTACATCCAGTCCTGGATCTCGGGTGACAAGTACCGCGACGCGTACCCGGGCCCGATGGGCGGCCAGGAGCTCGGCGCGATCGCGACCCCGGACGACAAGACCGTGGTCATCACCTTCGCCGACGTGCACCCGGACGCGAACTTCACCCTGGCGATGACCGGTTACGGCATCGTGCCGAAGGCCCACGACACCAAGGAGGAGTACGACAAGAAGCCGTTCTCCTCCGGCCCGTACCAGATCGTCGAGCATGTCACCGACAAGTCGCTCGACCTGGAGCGCAACCCGAACTGGGACCCGGCCACCGACCCGATCCGGAACGCCTACCCGGACAAGTGGCACATGGAGTTCGGCGTCCAGGCCCAGCAGTCCACCGAGCGCTTCATGGCGGACAACGGCCCGGACAAGACCGCCTTCTCGTTCCACAACCAGGTCCACACCACCTACATCGACCAGGTGAAGGCCGACGAGAAGCTGAAGCCCCGTACGCTCCAGGGTCTGACCCCGTACGTGGACTACTACTACATCAACAACACCCGCATCAAGGACCAGAAGGTCCGCGAGGCGCTGATCCGCGCGTTCCCGCACCAGCAGACCCGCCAGCTCCAGGGCGGCACCAGCTACGGCGACTACGCGACCTCGTACATGAGCCCGACCGTCCTGGGCTACGAGGCCAACGACCTCTACGACGTCCTCAAGAAGCCCGAGGGTGACCCGGAGGCCGCCAAGAAGCTGCTGACCGAGGCCAACGCCGTGGGCCAGACCATCGTCTACGCCTACAACAACACCCCGGTCCAGCAGAAGGTCACCGAGGCGATCCGCGACGCCCTCGAGAAGGCCGGCTTCAAGTTCGTGCCGAAGCCGCTCGACTCGAAGACCTACTACGACCAGACCGGCCTCGTGAACAACGAGTACGACCTGTACTGGGGCGGCTGGGGCGCCGACTGGCCGACCGGTTACACCTCGATCCAGCCGGTCTGGGACGGTCGCACCATCGCCGACGGCGCGTCCAACTACGCCCACTTCAACGACCCGGAGATCAACACCGCGATCGACGCCGCAGCGAAGATCGCCGACCCGATCGCCCAGGGCAAGGCGTGGGCCGCGATCGACAAGCAGCTGCAGCAGAAGGCCGCCTCCATCCCGGACGTGTACCAGCGCTCGATCAGCCTGTACGGCTCGGGCCTCGGCGGCGTCAAGTTCGACAGCCTGTTCGGCCTGCAGTTCCCGCTGAACATCTACGTCAAGTAGTAGTAGTCATCACCGAGCGCTAGCTCACGGTGGGGGCGCCGGCACGATCTGCCGGCGCCCCGCACCCCGATCAGGAGAGCCCGTCCGATGCTCCGATTCCTCGTCCGCCGATCTCTCGGCGCGCTCGTCATTCTGGTGATCGTCTCGATGGTCACCTACGCGCTGTTCTTCGCGATCCCGGCGGACCCGGCGCGGCTCTACTGCGGCAAGACCTGCAGCCCCGAGAACCTCGCCCTGATCAAGCACGCCATGGGCTTCGACCAGAGCACACCGGTGCAGTACTGGCACTGGCTCTCCGGCATCTTCACCGGCCAGATCATCGACGGCAAGAACTGCGCCGCCCCCTGCTTCGGCTACTCCTTCGCCAAGCAGGAGATGGTCGGCGGCATCCTGCTGGACCGGTTCCCGACCACCCTGTCGCTGACCATCGGTTCGGCGATCATCTTCCTGATCTTCGGCATCGGCACCGGCATGCTGGCCGCCCACAAGCAGGGCAAGGCCGTCGACAAGATCGCCAGCTCCGCCTCGCTGCTCGCCTCCTCGATGCAGATCTACGTGGCCGGCCCGCTCGCCCTGTGGGCGCTGGTCTACAGCACCGACCTGATGAAGCAGCCCGCCTACGTGCCGTTCACCGAGGACCCGATCGGTTCGATCACCGGCATGCTGGTCCCCTGGATCGTGCTCTCGCTGATCTGGACCGCCAACTACACCCGCATGACGCGCTCCTCGATGGTCGAGCAGCTCTCCGAGGACTACGTGCGGACCGCTCGCGCCAAGGGCATGTCGGGCAGCTCGGTCTTCCTGCGCTACGCCTGGCGCGGCGCGATGGGCACCATCGTCACCGTCTTCGGCATCGACCTGGGCGTGCTGCTCGGCGGCGCCATCATCACCGAGACCACCTTCAGCCTGCACGGCCTCGGCGAGCTGGCGATCCACTCCTTCCGCGACTCCGACCTGTCGCTGCTGGTCGGCGTCACCATGGTGGCCGCCACCCTGATCGTCGCCTTCAACATCGTCGTCGACGCCGCCTACGCCCTGATCGACCCGCGCATCCGCCTGGCCTGACCGGCCGCACCCCAGGCCGATCCAGCAGTCCCGACCTCACGTACCGCACCGAGGAGCCCAGTCCATGACCACCCAGGCCAAGCCCGAGGAGGCGTCGCCCGCCGGCAGCGGCGGCAGCGCGCCCTTCCTCTCAGTCCGCGACCTCTCGGTCCGCTTCAGCACCGAGGACGGCGTGGTCCGGGCCGTGGACAACCTCTCCTTCGACGTGGCCCCGGGCACCACGCTCGGCATCGTCGGCGAGTCCGGGTCCGGAAAGTCGGTCACCAACCTGGCCGTGCTGGGCCTGCACAACCCGGAGCGGACCGAGATCAGCGGCTCGATCAAGCTGGACGGCCGGGAGCTGGTCGGCGCGTCCAACCGCGAGCTGGAGCAGCTCCGCGGCAAGACCATGTCGATGATCTTCCAGGACCCGCTGACCGCGCTCTCGCCGTTCCACACCATCGGCAAGCAGATCGGCGAGACCTACCGCAAGCACACCGGCGCCTCCAAGAAGGAGGCCCGGGACCGGGCGATCGAGATGCTGACCAAGGTCGGCATCCCGCAGCCCACCACCCGGGTCGACGACTACCCGCACCAGTTCTCCGGCGGTATGCGCCAGCGCGCGATGATCGCCATGTCGCTGGTCTGCGACCCGAAGCTGGTGATCGCCGACGAGCCGACCACCGCCCTCGACGTCACCGTCCAGGCGCAGATCCTGGACCTGCTGAAGGACCTTCAGCAGGAGATGGGCACCGCGATCATCCTGATCACCCACGACCTCGGCGTGGTGGCGCGGACGGCGCAGAACATCATGGTGATGTACGCGGGCCGGGCGATCGAGCGCGGCACCGTCCGCGAGGTGCTGAAGACCCCTCAGCACCCGTACACCTGGGGCCTGCTGTCCTCGATGCCGAGCCTGACCGGTGACGTGAACGTGCCGCTGACCCCGGTGCGCGGCACTCCGCCGAGCCTGATCAACCTGCCGACCGGCTGCCCGTTCAACCCGCGCTGCGACTTCCGCGAGCAGGTGATCGGCGGCGGCTGCACCAGCGAGCGCCCGGCGCTCAGCCCGGAGACCGGGCACGCCGCGGCCTGCCACCTGAAGGCGGCGCAGCGGCAGGACATCTTCATCGACCAGATCAAGCCGCGGCTCGGCTGAGAGGGACCGGCGACACCATGAGCAACGAACTCACCCTCGACAAGTCCGCCGCCCCGGCCGCGGCCACCGGCGACCCGCTGCTGTCGATCTCGGGCCTGGAGAAGCACTTCCCGGTCACGGACGGCTTCCTGTTCAAGCGCAAGGTCGGCGCGGTGCACGCGGTCGACGGCGTGGACCTGGAGGTGTTCCGCGGCGAGGCGGTCGGCCTGGTCGGCGAGTCCGGCTGCGGCAAGTCGACCCTCGGTCGGCTGGTCACCCGCCTGCTGGAGCCGACCGGCGGCGAGATCACCTACGCCGGGCAGGACATCACGCACGCCAAGCGCAAGCAGCTGGCGCCGATCCGGTCCGAGATCCAGATGATCTTCCAGGACCCGTACTCCTCGCTGAACCCGCGGCACACCGTCGGCTCGATCATCGGCGCGCCGATGGAGATCAACGGCATCAACCCGGCCGGCGGCATCCAGCGCCGGGTGCAGGAGCTGCTGGAGACGGTCGGCCTCAACCCGGAGCACTACAACCGCTTCCCGCACGAGTTCTCCGGCGGCCAGCGCCAGCGCATCGGCGTGGCCCGCGCGCTCTCGCTCAACCCGAAGCTGATCGTCGCCGACGAGCCGGTCTCCGCGCTCGACGTGTCGATCCAGGCGCAGGTGGTCAACCTGCTCCAGGAGCTGCAGCGCGACCTGGGCATCGCCTTCCTGTTCATCGCCCACGACCTCTCGGTGGTGCGGCACTTCTCGCAGCGCGTCGCGGTGATGTACCTCGGCAAGATCGTCGAGATCGCCGACCGCGCCTCGCTGTACGAGTCGCCCCGCCACCCGTACACCCACGCGCTGCTCTCCGCGGTGCCGGAGGCCGACCCGGACGACAACCGCGAGCGGATCCGCCTGGTCGGCGACGTCCCCTCGCCGATCAACCCGCCGTCCGGCTGCCGGTTCCGCACCCGCTGCTGGAAGGCGCAGGAGAAGTGCGCGACCGACGAGCCGCCGCTGGTGCAGATCTCCGGCAACAAGCCGGGGCACCTGACGGCCTGTCACTTCCCCGAGGCCGGGGACATCAAGCAGAGCCCGGAGGACGGCGCGATCGCGGTGGCCGTTCCGGAGCCCCGCACCGAGGCCTGACCGCACGTCACGAAGGGCCCCCGCCGATCCGCTCGGTGGGGGCCCTTCCGTGTCCGCGCTGCTACTGGCCGATCTCCCGCTCGCCGGCGAAGTGGCAGGCGGAGTCGTGCCGGGCCCGCCCTTCCAGCCAGTCCCGCACCGTCAGCGCCGGGTCCTCCCTCGCGCACTTCTCCTGGGCCTTCCAGCACCTGGTCCGGAACCGGCACCCGGAGGGCGGGTTGGCCGGGGAGGGCACGTCGCCGGTGAGCACGATCCGGTCCCGCGACTCCCGCGCCGCCGGGTCCGGCACCGGCACCGCGCTCAGCAGCGCCTGGGTGTACGGGTGGGTGGCGTGGTCGTAGATCTCCAGGTCGGTGCCGATCTCCACCATCCGCCCGAGGTACATCACGCCGACCCGGTCGGAGATGTGACGCACGATCGACAGGTCGTGGGCGATGAACATGTACGACAGGTTGAACTCGCCCTGGAGCTGCTCCAGCAGGTTGATCACCTGGGCCTGCACCGAGACGTCCAGCGCGGAGACCGGCTCGTCGCAGATGATGATCTCGGGCTTGAGCGCGAGGCCGCGGGCGATGCCGATGCGCTGGCGCTGGCCGCCGGAGAACTGGTGCGGGTACCGGTTGATGTACTCGGGGTTCAGGCC